>JBGPHB010000362.1:0-5609 GCA_041484155.1 Bryobacteraceae bacterium | reverse complement strand
TCGCAAAGGCGGCGAAATTCGAGCCAGTCCCGGTTTTGCCTGGTAACATACATCCTATCGCGTGCTTCCGCGCTTATAGCAGAATGAGACCGTGAGGCGTCAGAAAAAAGTCGTCTTCTTCTTCCCGGCCTTCTCCAGTACCGAGGCGACGGCGCCGCTGGGAATCCTCGCCGTGGCAACGCCCCTGCTGCGCGCCGGATACCAGGTGTGCATCGTCGATTCAACCATCACTCCCGATTTCAAGAAGCGAGTCATCGAAGAATTGGCTGACGCGCTGTGCCTGTGCGTATCCCTGGTGACCGGCCCCATGATCCGCGAAACGGTCCAGATCGCCCGCGAGACCAAGCGGCTCTATCCGGATCTTCCTGTTGTGCTCGGCGGCTGGCATCCGTCGCTGCTGCCGGACCAAACGCTGGCCGCGGCTTATGTCGATGTGGTGACGATCGGGCAGGGCGAAGAAGCGCTACTCGAGATCGTGCAGCGCATCGAGGCGCGCGAGTCGTTCGCCGGCATTGAGGGCGTCGGCTACAAGGAAGACGGACAGCTCATTTTCAACAAGCCGCGCGCGCTCAAGCCGATCACCGAGATGCCCCCCAAGGCGTATCATCTGGCCGACTTCGATGCGTACGAGCGCATGTGCGGGCGGCGTTGGGCGAATTACATCACCAGTCTGGCGTGCCCCTATAACTGCTCCTACTGCACCAACGCGGGCGTGTATGGGCGGAAATGGAATGCGCTGCCGCCGGAGCAAGTGGCTGAAGAGACCATCGATCTGGCCAGGCGCTACCGGCTGAGCCTGCTGTGGTTCGTCGACGACAATTTCATGGTGGATCGCGAACGAACGCTGGGGATCGCCGAGGAGCTGATTCGCGGCGGAGCGAATTTCGACTGGAGTATTCAGGCGTCCATCAACCTGGTGACGCGCTTCAGCGTGGAGGAGTTGAAGTTACTGAAGCGCTCCGGCCTGTCGCAAGTTCAACAAGGCGTCGACAGCGGATCGGCCAAAGTCATGCACCTGATGAACAAGGATTTTCAAAAGATCGAGATGGTCTATCAGGCGGCCGACCGGCTCAGCGCGGCAGGCATCAAGCCCTCCTTCAACATGATCTTCGGCTATCCCGGCGAGGGTGAGAGCGAGCGCCGCGAATCGATTGCGCTCATCATGGATGTCTGTCGCAAGTACAAGGGCGCGGAGTTCTGGACGAACATTTTCACGCCTTATCCGGGCGCTCCTGTGATGAAACGCGCCTTCGAGCTGGGCATCCAGGTTCCTCAGACGTTCGAGGGATGGTCGGATTTCTTTCCGCGCTACACCACGCTGCCCTGGCTGAAAGGGAAGAAGCACCGCGAGGTGCAGACCATGCGGGAGTATCTGCGAGTGGCCTTCAACCGGGTACCGATTACTCGCTGGGATAAGAGCCGCCTGAACCGCACGGTTCACGAGCTGATCAGCATTCCCGCGCGCTGGCGCCTGGATCGCAACTTCTATCGGTTTCCAGTAGAGTTGTGGGTGAAGGATCTGGTGAATCAGGTCATCTCGCCGCCCAAGCCGAAGGTCGACGCAAAGCAGCTTTCTTCGGAGCCGGTGACCTGCTGAGGCAATCTTGTGGCCGACGTTCTACTGACCCATTCGAACCATCTCTACTCGGACCGCAAGCAGGTGCGGAAAATGCAGCCCTATCCTCCGCTGCAAACGTTGATGGCGGCGGCACGATTGCGCGAGTGTGGATACTCGGTGGCGCTCTGCGATGTGACCCTGGCCGCGTCACCGGATGAGGAATTTCACGCCGCGCTCGAGACGCATCGGCCGCGAATGGTCGCGGTGGTCGAAGACAATTTCAACTTTCTGACCAAGATGTGCCTCACGCGGAACCGCGAGCTGGCGTTCCGCATGAGTTCGCCGGTTCCCGCGGTAGTGAATGGCTCGGATGCTTCCGATCGTCCGGCGGCCTATCTCGACGCGGGCTTCAAGATGGTGCTGGTGGGCGAAGTGGAGACCACGCTGGAGGAAGTCGCCCGGCAGGTGGTGGGTGGAGAAGATTTGCGCCTGTGCGGCCGGGTTGGCCCGCGTCCTCCGATTGCCGAGTTGGATTCTCTTCCCGACGCCGCCTGGGACCTGGTCGACATGGACGCGTACCGCTCGGCATGGATGCAGGCGCACGGATATTTTTCGCTGAACCTGAATTCCAGCCGGGGCTGTCCCTTCCAATGCAACTGGTGCGCGAAGCCGGTGTTCGGCTCCGGTTATCGTTTCCGTTCTCCGGAACGCGTGGCGCGGGAAATGCTGCGTTTGAAGCGCGAATTTGGCGCGGGGCACGTCTGGCTTACAGACGACATTTTCGCCCTTTCACCCCAATGGACTCGCGCCTTCGCCGACGCGGTGGAGTGCCTGGACGCCGTGATTCCGTTCAAGATGCAATCGCGCTGCGATCTGATGACGCGCGACACCGTAAGCGCGCTGCGCCGGGCCGGCTGCGAAGAGGTTTGGATGGGCGCGGAATCCGGCTCGCAGAAAATTCTGGACGCGATGGACAAGGGCACTCGCACGGCGCAGATCTATGAGGCGCGAGAGAACCTGCGGCGTCACGACATCCGCGCCTGTTTCTTCCTTCAGCTCGGTTATCCCGGCGAGACCCGCCAGGATATCGAGAGCACCATCCGCATGGTCCGCGAAACCAGGCCGGACGACATCGGCGTCTCGGTCTCGTACCCGCTGCCCGGGACGAAGTTCCACGACCGCGTCCGCGCCGAGCTCGGCGAAAAAGAGAATTGGTCCGACAGCGACGACTTGTCGATGATGTTCCACGGAACCTACTCGACCGATTTCTATCGCAACGTGGCCGGCGCATTGCACGAAGAAGTGCGTGGTGGCGACCCGCGGTGGGAGCTCCTATGGACCTCCTGCTGACGCACGGCTATTTTTTGGCCGAAGACCCGAAAGAGCGCGAGATCATGAAGCCTTACGCTCCGCTGGGGCTGCTGTATTTGTCTGCACACTTGCGAGCACGCGGATTCGATGTAGAGATTTACGATTCTACGTTTGGCTCGCGCGAGGAACTGTTCCGTCTGCTGGAAACCGAGAGGCCGCCTGTGGTCGGCATTTACGGCAATCTCATGACGCGGCGCAACGTCCTGGCGATCGCCCAGGCCGCCCGTGCCAGCGGTTGCCGCGTGGTCCTGGGTGGGCCGGAACCGTCTAACTATCCACACGAGTATCTGGAAGCTGGGGCCGATGCGATCGTGAGTGGCGAAGGTGAAGTCGCGCTGGAAGCGCTCCTGGCCGGTGAGGATTTGGCCAGCGTGCCGGGGATTCAGTATCGTGCAGACGGAGTAGTGGCGCGGACCGAACCCGCACCCCTGATCCCCGATCTGGACGGGCAGCCGTGGCCGGACCGGGAACGCGTCGATATCCCCCGCTACCTTCAGGCATGGCGGGGACGGCACGGCCGCGGATCGATCTCCGTGATTACGGCGCGCGGATGTCCGTATCACTGCCGTTGGTGCAGCCACGCGACCTATGGCAAGACCCATCGCCGGCGCTCGCCCGGCGCCGTGGCCGAGGAAGTCGCCTGGATCGTGGATCGCTATCAGCCGGAGATGCTGTGGATGGCGGACGACGTCTTCACGATTCATCCCGGATGGGTTTCAGAGTACGCGTCGCAGATGCGCACTAGAGGATTAAGGATTCCCTTCGAGTGCATCACGCGCGCCGATCGCATGAGTGCAAGGATGGCGGAAACGCTGGCCGCGCTGGGATGTTTTCGCGTCTGGATCGGCTCGGAGAGCGGCTCGCAGAAGATTCTGGACGCGATGCAGCGTGGTGTGCGCATCCCTCAGGTGCGGGAGGCGGTCCGGCTGCTGCGCGAGCACGGCATCGAGACCGGAATGTTTCTGATGTGGGGCTATGAAGGCGAGGATTTGGGCGACATCGAAGCCACGGTGGAGCACGTGAAGGAGTGCCGACCTGACGTTTTCTTGACGACCGTGTCTTATCCCATCAAGGGCACTCCGTATTTTGCCGAAGTCGCGCCGAAGTTGGTGAGCATCGGCGACTGGGCCTCGTCAACCGACCGTGATGCGCGCATTGCCGGGCGCCATTCGCGGCGTTTTTATCAATTCGCCGATCTGCTTCTCAAAAGCGAGACCTCCGGCTTGGTGGAGGCAGCCAGCGCGGCGAGGCGAGGCTTGCGGGAATCTTTCGACGAGGTGGAGGCGTGATGCTTGCCGCCGAGAGGCACAGGTTTCTCGATGACTATCTGCGTATCCGCCAGGCCGAGGGCCGAGGCTCGGACGATCCGGCATATTACCTCGCACTGCCGCACGAGCCGATCCGTCGCCGGACTTACCAATACTTCGAGCGGCACGTGCTTCCACTAGGGCCGCTCGATATTCTGGATTTGGGCGCCGGGACCGGATGGATGTCATACCGCTTAGCTCTGCGTAGCCATCGTCCGGTAGCAGTCGATATTCTCACCGATGGACGGGACGGCCTGGGCGCGGCTCGGCACTATTTTGAGAAACGGTCGTTTACTCGCATCGAGGCCGAGTTCGATCAGCTCCCCGTGGCCGGTTCCAGCTTCGATGCGGTCCTGTACAACGCATCGCTGCATTATTCATCGGACTACTCGAAGACGCTCACCGAGGCGAAGCGATGCCTGCGCCCCGGCGGCCGAATCTTCGTGCTGGACTCGCCCGTGTATCGCTCGAGCGAACACGGGCAAAGGATGCGCCGCGAACGGCACGACCAGTTTCTGGCGCAGTACGGAACCAAGTCCGATCACATCTCGAGTATCGAGTTCCTTGACCTGGCGACGATCGCTTCGCTCGCTCGCGAGATCGGGATCGAGTGGCGCATCCACAAGCCGTGGTATGGGCTCGCCTGGCATCTGCGGCCGTGGAAGGCCCGGCTAAGAGGCGCGCGGCCGCCTTCACGGTTCTGGATTCTGGAAGGGAGACTACTCTAGTGGAACGCGCAAAAAGGGGACTGGCTCGAATTTCGCCGCTTTTGCGAAATTCGTGCCTGTACCCTTTTTGTTCCGGACGGGGAAAAGCCGGTACAGGCACGAATTTCGCAAAAACGGCGAAATTCGAGCCAGTCCCGGTTTTGCAGACTCAATGATCCTCTTCTTCAACCCCCGCGCCACCAAACCGAAGAACCGGCGCTACCCGCTGTCGATTCTCGCGATCGCCGCGATGGTCGAAGGGCGCGAAGACTACGCGATCGTCGATGGGAATTTCGAAAACGACTCGCGCGCGTCCATCGAGTGCATCATGCTCGCTCAACCCGCGCGAATTCTAGCCGTGACCGTGATGCCGGGTCCACAGATGGTGGCGGCGATTCCGGTCTGCCGCTGGTTCAAGGAAACGTATCCACGGGTCCCCATCGTATGGGGCGGGTATTTTCCATCGCTCTATCCCGACACCGTGCTGAACGCCAACTACGTCGACTTTGTGGTGCGCGGCCAGGGAGAGGAGGCATTCATCGAACTGGTGGAAGATCGCGAACTCTCTTCCATTCGTGGATTGTCGTATCGAGACGCGTTCGGATTGCACGTCCACAACCCGGAGCGTCCCTTGCGCTCACCAGGCGACTTTCCGGTGATGCCATA
>JBGPHB010000361.1:0-5614 GCA_041484155.1 Bryobacteraceae bacterium | reverse complement strand
GTCGAAGTCTTGATTCCGCCAAACATGCGCCGCGCGTCGGCTTCCGAAGACGCCCTCACCCGCTCCGTCAACTGGTACGTCACCTGGTCTCCCGCCGAGCCGCGCAGCACCACATGGCCCCGGGTCGAAACCCGCAGCCGAGATAACTGCGACGCGCCCACCGTGCCATGCATGGTCCGCACCCAATACGCGCCGTTTTGTCCCACCGGCACATCCTGCGCGAGCAGAGCAGCGGCGAGGACGAGTCCCACGATCAACATCAGTAGGTTTCCGAAGACGCATGCATCGCTTCCAGCACGCGGCGGCTCCTTTCGCGCACGTAACCTTGTTGCTCTCCGCGCTCCATCAGTTCTTGCAACGTCTCCATGATTTGCCGATCGACGATCGGGTTCGCGTCTTCGGTAAGCAGGTCGATCGCTTGCGTGCGGAGCCCTGGATTCAGATCGCTCAAGAGCACTTGAGAAAACGCACCGCGCACGTTGGGTTCCCGCGCGAACGCCTTCAATCCTTCCATCGCTTTCAACCGCACGCCCGCGTTCTGATCGTGTCCCAGGGCATAGATCAGGACATCGCGCACGTCCGCCGATTGGGCGCGCGTGTTGAGTATCCCCATGGTCTCGGCCCGCAGACCCGGATCTGACGGATCCTTAGCCGCTCCCAACAGCAGGGCCCGGATCTTCTGGTCGTCGAGCGGCCCGGAGACCACGCGCTCGCGAGTCTCGTCGATCACGATCTGTACGCGTCCACCGGAAACCGGCTCCACGTAGCGAACCCTCGACGTTTGTGGTTCGGTGAGTCCCATCGCCTGGTACGCGCCGCTGCCGTTGCCGAGATTCAAGAGCGGAGTCAGCCGCGCCCCGAGGAATCCCACTACCACCAGCGCCAGCGCTCCAACCGGCCGCAGCGTCAGCCCCCCAATAAATCGGTCCCACCACCCGATCTGTCGCGGCAAGGGCGCCGCTTCTTCCTCCAACAACCGCGCGTGCAGATCCTCGCGACATTCCCGCAGCAGCGATGGCGAGGGCTCGGTCTCCACTTGATCGAACGCCGCGTGCAGCGCCTTCTCCCGTTCGAGCGCGTCGCGGCACGCCGCGCAGCCGTCCAGGTGCGACTCCACCCGCTCTTCTTCATCGAAAGACAACTCAGCGTAAAGCAGCATCGCGAACTGTTCGCGGGCCGCCGCGCAGGTGATCTCCCCATGTCCCTTGCTCATATCAAGTCCCCCAAACCCGTCCGCATCTTCTGTGTCGCTCGGAAAAGGCAGTTCTTGGCCGCTTCCTCGGTGGTCCCCAAAATTTCCCCGATACGCCTCAAGCGCAGCCCCTGATAGTGCCTCAATTCAAACACCATCCGCTCGCGCGGCGAGAGTTCGCCCAGCGCTTCTTTGATCCGCTTCCGCACCTGCCCGCTGAAAAGACTCCGCTGCGGGTCGCCCTGCACTCTTTCCTCAGGAACCGCGTTCAGGCGATCGAACGGTTCTTCGGCCGTGGCGACCACGGTCGGCTCCTCCTTGCGCACCTTGCGTTTCCGCATATGATCCAGGCACAGGTTGGTCACGATGCGGTACAGCCAAGTATGAAAACTACAGTCGAATCGAAACGAGTGGAGATTGCGAAAAACCCTCAGGAAGGCTTCCTGGTAAACATCGCGCGCGTCCTCGCGAGACTTCAGGAGGTTCATAGCCAGCCGGAGCACACTCTGGTCATACGCGCGCACGAGTTGCTCAAAGGCGGCATGATCCCCGTCTTGAGCAGCTCGAATCAGCGCCGTCTCATCCATCTGCACGCCTGATGGCAGGGGCAAAGGAGCGGCTCCACTCTTCCGGTACAACACTATTATGGACGGCGATGAGGCGAAAACGTACCGGTGGGGCCAAAGGACAATGGAAACAATCGGTTACAAGAGCGTGGCCAGCTCTAATTCGATCCGCTTGGCGCCCGCGTCCAGGGTCACGATCTTGAAACTGCGAATCTGGCCGGTTCGAGGCGGTTCGGCCGCCGCCTGCGAGGCCCCCCCGGATTTCCACTTGGTCTGGAGCATCGCCGTCAGAGCGGAAATATCCGCTTTGGAAGCGCCCGCAGCCGCCTCTTGGTGCTGTGGCTCGGCCAGTTTACACCGCGCGAACACGCCTTCCCCGAGCTCAACCTTGGCTTGATTGCCGGAGACCTCGACCAGCCGTCCGGTAACGATCTCGCCCACCTTGCGCTCGGCCAGGTACTCGTCGATGCTGGTCGGTTCGAGCTGTTTGATCCCCAAACGGAGCCGCCGCCGCTCCCGGTCCGCCTCCAGCACCTGCGCCTTGACTCTCTCCCCCACCTTGAGCGCTTCGCTGGGATGATTCAAGCGCTTCTCGCGGCTGATGTCGCCGATGTGGACCATACCTTCGATCCCATCGCCCAGATCGACGAATGCGCCGAACTTTGCCAGGCTGGTTACCGGCCCCTCCACCGCGGCGCCGACAGGGTATTTCTTGAGGGCCTCTTCCCAAGGATCACCAAGCGCCTGCTTCAACCCCAAGGCGATCCTGCGTTCGCCCGGGTTTACGCCCAGGATGACCACTTCCACGGCGTCGCCCACTTTCACCAGGTCCACCGGCCGCACGTTCTTCTTGGTCCACGACATCTCCGAGACGTGAATAAGTCCCTCGACGCCAGGCTCGAGTTCGACGAACGCGCCGAAATCGGCAACGCGGGCCACCTTGCCTCGGACCCGGGTGCCCTGCGGATGTTTTTCCGCCACGCTGATCCATGGGTCGGGCATCAGTTGTTTCAAGCCCAGCGAGATCTTGTGCGTCTCACGCTGGATCTTCAGGATCTTGACTTCAATCGAATCGCCCACGGCAACCACATCGGCCGGCTTTACGGTTCGCGAATACGCCATGTCGGAGACGTGCAGCAGGCCGTCGACGCCGCCTAGGTCGACGAATGCGCCGAAGTCCGTGACGCTGCGAACCGTCCCTCGCAGGATGGAGCCCTCTTCCAGCCGCGTGAAAGCTTCTTCTTTGGCCGCGCGTTCCTGCTCTTCGAGCACTACGCGGCGATCCACCACCACATCGTCGGTGGCGGTGTCGAGCTTGGTAATGCGGCACTCGATGGATTCGCCGACCAGCTTTTCCATGTCGGCCTGATCGCGCACCCCGCTGCGGGAAGCCGGCATAAACGCCCGCACGCCCACATCCACCCGCAATCCGCCCTTCACTACTTCAGTTACAGTTCCGCCGATGGTGCGCTTGTCCGCGAAGGCGGCTTCCAGTCCGCTCCAGTCGCGAGGCGTTTCGACCCTGACGGTAGAAAGAATGTAGTTGCCCTGTTCATCGCGACTCCGAATCGAGACCCGGAGTTTTTGGCCAATCTTCCGCTCTTGCGCTGCGTCGACCGGCAGCACGCCGTCCATCTTGCGGCCGATATCGACGAACACCCCATCCGGCGTGACAGAGACCACCGTGCCGTCCAGCGTTTCACCACGCGATTGGTGAGTCTGCTCGAATTCAGAAAGAATATCGCCGAAGGACGCGTCCGTGGACGCCTCGGGCGTCTCAGAAAGTTTGGACTGGGCCATGCGAGGAAAGACCGTTTTATATGGTAGCGTAAGCGGCCACGCTCGCGCATGGATTCTCAGCCCGCTCCCTAACGGTCGCGGTTCGGGATCGGCACTTCACCCAATCAGCCCCTTACCGAACCGCGACGGTGAGGGAGCGGGCCGAACCCTCACACTCTGGCCGCTTACGCTACTATGACCTTCAGTGCCGTCCGACTGGCGCCGCCACATCCGTGCCCAGGACTTCGTTTGGCTCCTGCTATTTTCGGCGCTTGCCGTTTTCAGCCCGGAGCGCAGCTCGACCGTGATCACTTTGCTGGTCGCGCTCGGAGTGGTGCAGGTGCTCGAGCCCCGGCTCGGCGCAGTGGCGTCAATCGTTCTGAAACTCGCGCTCTGCTATGTGTTGATCTACTTCAGCAAGGGCGTCGCCAGCAGCTTCTATCTCATCCTGCTTCTGCCGGTGATCTCGGCCGCAACCACCTTCGGCCTCCTCGGCACGGCCCTGGTCACGCTGCTCGCGTGCGCCGAGTACCTGTCCTTTCTCCTCTTGCTCGAAGAGAACCAGTACATTGAAGATCCTCTTGAATTGGTTTTGCGGATTCTATCTCTGCCTCTGGTCGGTTACCTCACGCACGAGCTGGCGGAAGCCAAGCGTGTTGAAGCTCGCAAGCTCCAGGCCACAGCCGAACAATTGGCGGCGGCCAACCAGAGTCTCAAGGAAGCCGAGGCTCAGGTGCGGCGGTCGGAACGGCTGGCCGCCCTGGGACAACTCACCGCCGGCCTGGCGCACGAGCTGCGCAACCCGCTCGGCACCATGAAGACCTCGGCCGAGCTGTTGGAGCGCAACGTTGCCCAAGAAAACGCCATCGCCCTCGAAATGGCCGGCTTCATCAGCGCCGAAGTCGACCGCACCAACTCGATCATCACGCGCTTCCTCGATTTCGCACGCCCGCAGCATTTGCGCCTGGAGGCCGGTGACCTTGCCGCATTGCTCGACACCACCATCCAGCGCTTCGAGCGTGAGAGACCCGCCGCAATCTCAGGCATTTCCGTATACAAGAACTACTCACCGGACATTCCGCCGCTGCCATTTGATGCCGGCCTGATGGAACGGGTCTTCTCGAACCTGCTCATCAACGCGGCTCAAGCCAGCCCGCCGGGTGGCGTCGTCACCGTGAAAACGCGCGTTGCCGATTCCATGGTGGAGATTTGCGTGATCGACCGCGGCTCCGGCATCGACTCGAAGAACCTGGAAAGCATCTTCAATCCGTTTTTCACCACGAAATCGGAAGGCGTCGGCTTGGGTCTGGCGATCGTGTCGAAGATCGTTGATGAGCACGGCGGCAAGATCACGGTGGAAAGCACACTCGGCGAAGGCAGTGTGTTTCGCGTCTATCTGCCGCTCGTTGGACAATAGGATTCTATGGCCCGTCAAGCGATCCTGGTGATTGAGGATGAGGAAAAACTTCGGCGCGTCATCGGTATGCACCTGTCCGCGGCCGGCTTCGATGTGAAGGCCACCGGCACGGCCGAAGAAGGCTTCAAGCTCGCCGGAGATGTCGATCTGGTACTGTCCGATCTGAAACTCCCGGGCATGGACGGCCTCGAACTTCTCGAAAAGCTGAAGGACCAAAACTCCCACGCTCCGGTGATCGTAATGTCGGCCTTCGGCACTGTGGAGAACGCCGTCGAGGCCATGAAGCGCGGCGCGGTCGATTTTCTTCCCAAGCCGTTCTCACTCGACCATCTGACGGTGGTGGTCGAGAAAGCCCTCGAAGTCCGCAAGCTGCGCGACGAAAACCGCGAGCTGCGGGAAGCCCTGGGCCAGCGCTACCAGTTCGAAAACATCATCGGCCGCAGCCCCGCGATGCAGGAGATTTTCGCTACGATCACTCGTGTCGCCGGCACGCGCGCCACAGTGCTGCTGGCCGGCGAGAGCGGCGTGGGCAAGGACATGATCGCCCGCGCGATTCACCAGCACTCGCCCCGGCGCGACCGCCCGTTCATCAAGATCAACTGCACCGCCATCCCGGAAAACCTGATGGAGAGCGAACTGTTCGGCTACGAAAAGGGAGCT
>JBGPHB010000360.1:0-5631 GCA_041484155.1 Bryobacteraceae bacterium | reverse complement strand
GGATTCACCTTGCCGAGGGCTTCTTCGAGGAGCGCCTGCGTTTCCTGGTCCAGCGTCGTCTCGAAAGGCGACCGCCCGGGATCCGCCAGGTGATCCTGGTAGCCCAACACCTCGCCGGGCAGGGCCTCGAGACCCACCTCCTGCCGACGATGCCGGCTGAACCACCGCCGGTGATTTCGCGCTTCATTGACCGCGATCCGATAGATCCAGGTCTTGAGTGAACTGTCCCCGCGGAACGATCGGATGTTCCGAAAGACTTTCAGGAAGACTTCCTGCACTACATCGGCGGCGTCCGCCGGATCTTCCATCAGACGGCCAATCACGGCAAAGACCGGCTGCTCGAATCGGCCGATCAAAGTCTCATAAGCGGCCTCGACGCCCGAGCGCAAGCCCTCAATGAGCATGGCTTCGTCTTCGCGCACCACGACACGGTGCGTTGGCACATCGGGCGCACAAGCATCGAACTGGAAACCAACGGTCGAGTCTGCCACAACCGCCCTTCCCTCCAATTCTACCGCTTCAACAATAGTTATGACACCACGTGTCGCCGGTTGGTTCCCGCGAAAAGCAGGTTTTGTTACAATAGATTGAAGGGTAGTGTCTCTTCATTAAGGATTCCCGGTTCACATGGCCACCAAACCTGCCTTCGCGCAAGGCGCGCAAGTTGATCACCCCAAGTTCGGTCTGGGGAGCGTACTCTCTTGTACCGAGGACTACATCGTCATCAAGTTCGACGATCATGGGGAAAAGAAGTTCGTGTTGTCGATTGTGTTCCCCAACCTCAAGAAGAGCGACCGCCAGCCCCCCGTGGAAAAGCGCCGCAACTCGAAGAAGAAAACCGCCCCGGCAACGGCAAGTTGAAAACTGGGGACACCGCTGGATTTGTGCCAGCGGAAGAGTTAGCGGACGCTTGCCCGCGATGTCCCTGGTATTGCTAGTACTCGAACATTAAAATTCTTGACTTCGTATACGGAACGTATACACTAGGAACCTCCGCCGCATCGGGTCCTCCCCTGGATGTGACTTAGGTGATGTGACTTAGGTTGCGACAGCTGTGTCTGAAAGTGCCCGCCAGGTCCGATCCTCTCTGGGTTGCCTTGCGACGCCGTTGGCAAGGAGTCGTGCGCGCGTTGCATTGGACCGATCGATTGCAGTGGAGGTGGATCGCTACATGATTTCTCCGGAAGGCCCCTTGGTCTAATATGGCGGTCAACAGGCCTAGAAACCGCACCCTGATTTTTCGCCTGACGCAGGACGAGTATGAAACGCTGCAGGCGGCCTCCTCCGGCGCCCGAAGTCTTTCGGAGTTCGCGCGCGCCAAGCTCCTGGGATCGATCGGCGCCCCCGGGATCGACGTCCAGCTTACTCAACTGAAGAGCACGGTGGAGCGCATCGCCGAGCTGTTGGAGAAGGACTGATGCACATCGTCATACCACTCTTATTATTGCTATCGATCCCAGCCGCGGCGCAGATCCGCCCCAACCTCATGGAGGAAGTGGGCAAAACCAATCTGCCGTCGCAAAAGCTGGGCGTCGACGACTTGCTCGCGGTCTCGGTGTACGATGCGCCGGAGCTGACCCGAACCCTGCGTGTCGAGTCCGACGGGACCATTCACCTCCCCTTGCTGAAGGATGGCGTGCGCGCGGCCGGCGTATTTCCCGGACAGCTCGAGACCAGCATCGCGACGGCGCTCCAGGCTGGAGAAATCCTGGTGGACCCGGTCGTCAAGGTGACCGTGGTCGAGTATCACAGCCGGCCCATCTCTGTGATCGGTGCGGTGAAAAAGCCGCTGACCTTCCAGGCGGTTGGAACGGTGACGCTGCTGGACGCGCTGGCACAGGCCGAGGGCTTGACCAACGACGCCGGCACCGAGATCCTGCTCAGCCGCGCGCAACCGTCTCCCGACCGAGAGGGCCAGGTGACTGCCACGCTCATCGAGCGCATCCCGGTGAAACGGCTGATGAAGGACGCCGATCCCGCCGTCAACTTCACGCTTCATGGCGGGGAAGAAATCCGTGTGCCCGACGCCGGCAAAATCTTCGTAGTCGGGAACGTCCGCAAGCCGGGCGCTTTCGCAGTGCGCGACGCGGGCGACAACTCCGTGTTGAAGCTGGTGGCGCTGTCTGAGGGACTGCTGCCCTACGCCTCGAAGCTGGCCTATGTTTACCGGCGGGACCTGTCCGGCGCCAAGCAGGAGCTCCCGATCGAGTTGGATAAGATCCTCCAACGGAAATCGCCAGACGTGCCGCTGCTGGTAGACGACGTGCTCTATGTTCCCGACAACCGGGGCCGTCGCAACACCATGACGGTGATCGACCGCATCACCAGTTTCGGTACCTCGACCGCGTCGGGTGTGTTGATCTGGCACTAATGAAAAGGCAAGCTACAAATTTCACGCAAAGACGCAAAGTTCGCAAAGAAGAACGGTGTTTGTGTTCTTTGCGAACTTTGCGTCTTTGCGTGAAATGCTTTTCTAGAGACCCATGAAGAAGTTTGAACCCAGCTTTCTTGCCGTGGAGGAATCCTTCCGCATGACGGCGCAGGGGCCTGCGCCCGACGCCGAATATGAACCCCAAGCCGCGCACGTGCCGCTGGCCCACTATTTGTGGATCCTGCGCCGGCACGGCTGGAAGATCGCCGGATTCGTGACCGCGGTGGTGCTGGCAACGCTGATCGTGTCGCTGCGGCTCACGCCGGTCTACGAATCGACCGCGACCGTGGACATCGACCGGCAAATGCCCACAGGCGTCCTGGGCCAGGAAGCCATGCAGGTTGCCACCAACGACGCCGACCAGTTTCTGGCGACGCAGGTGAAGTTGATTCAGTCTGATTCAGTGCTGCGGCCCGTCGTCGACAAATGGAAACTGCGCGAAGTAGAGAAAGACGCACTCGAGGACGCGATCGACAAATCCCCCACCAGTCTGGAAGCGCCGGTGATCCTGAAGAATCTCAAGGTCACGCGCCCGCCGAATACCTACCTGCTGCTGATCGGCTACCGGTCGCCCAACCGCCAACTCGCGGCCGACGTGGCGAACGAGATCGCGCAGTCCTACCTGGCTCACACCTACCGCATCCGGTACAAGGCGACGGCCGGATTGGGCGACTTCATGGAGCGCCAGCTCGAGGAACTGAAGGCGCAAATGGAAAAGTCCGGCATGGCGCTGTCGCAATTCGAGCGCGAGCTGAACGTGATCAACCCCGAGGAGAAGACCAGTATTCTTTCCTCCCGCCTGCTGCAACTCAACACCGAGTACACCAATGCCCAAGCCGACCGTCTCAGGAAAGAGGCCGCCTACAATTCCATCCAGGGCGATTCGCTCGCCGCCGCCCTGGTGTCCAGCCAGGGCGAATCGCTCAAGAAACTCACCGAGAGCCTGAATGAAGCCGGGGAAAAATTCGCGGAGGTCAAGACCCACTACGGCGTCAATCACCCGGAATACAAGAAGGCGCAAACCAAGGTGCAGGCAGTGGAGGCGCAGATCGCCGCCACGCGGTCGAGCATCGGCCAGCGAGTGGAGATCGAGTACCGGGAGGCCCGGAATCGCGAGTCCATGTTGGAAAAGGCGGTGCAGGAAACCAAGGCGGACTTCGATCGTTTGAACGCCCGCTCTTTCGAATACCAATCCTTGAAGCGCGACGCAGAAAGCGATAAGAAGCTGTACGAGGAGCTGGTGCGCAAGATCAAGGAAGCCGGCATCAACGCGAGCTTCCAAAACAGCTCGATTCGCATCGCTGATACGGCGCGGCCCGGGCTGAAACCGGTGTTCCCGAGGACCTGGCTGAACGTGCTGCTGGCGTTCCTATTCGCGACATTCCTCGGCGTGGGAGCGGCGGTGCTGGGCGACGTTCTGGACAACACGGTTCGCGATCCTGATCAGGTTGCGAGGCTCATGAATGCCGACGTGATCGGGTCCCTTCCGGCAGTGAAGGATTGGCGCAAGAGACTCAGCCCGATCCAGTCCATGCGGACGGTGACCGGGCAGGTCATCGATGCGAACGGTTCGGCGGCTAATCCGGGCACGGCCCTGGTGCACGCGGCGGAAAGCAGCGACCAGGCGCTCTCGAACTATGAAGAGGCGATCCGTACGCTGCGCAATTCGATTCTGTTGACGGATTTCGACCGGCGTCTGAAAAGCGTGCTCCTGACCAGCGCTTCGCCTTCGGAGGGCAAGTCAACCGTGGCGGCTCACCTGGCCGCGACGCACGCCGGCCAGCACAAGCGCACCTTGCTGATCGACGGCGACCTCCGGCGACCCAGCGTCCACCGGCTGTTCCAGGTGCCGAACACGGTGGGATTGTCGAACGTGCTGCTGCAACAAATCGCCTGGCGCGACGCCGTGATCCGCATGGACGACCCCAGCGGACTGGATGTGCTGCCGGCGGGCCCCTCGACGCGGCGGGCGTCGGATCTGATCGGCATCGGGCTGGCGGAGCTGATCGAGGAAGCCATGGGCGACTACGACCTGGTGGTGCTGGACGCCCCCCCGTTGCTGGGATTCGCCGAGCCGCTCCAGATGGCCACGGCCGTGGACGGAGTGATCGTGGTGGCGCGAGCGGGGGACACGAGCCGCAAGGCGCTGAGCTCGGTAATCATGACCCTGGCGCGATTGCGGGCGAATTTAGTGGGCGTGGTGTTGAACGAGGTTCACCGCGAGGTGAGCGCCGGGTATTACTACTACTATGGCCACTACAGCAAATATTACAAACCGCGCGCCGACGAATAGCTAGGACATGCTTCAGCTTGTCCCTTGTCCGCGAACGTTGAGCCGGAGCTTCGAATTTGGCAACACCGAGTAAGCCACAAGCCGAATGAAGTCGAGACTCCTTCGCTCAACACTCACCCACAACGTTTTTTCTTTATATGCCGGCCAAGCCGCCATCTATATCGCTCCGGTCATCACGGTTCCGTACCTTGCGAGGGTCTTGGGGGTATCGGAGTGGGGCACATATTCATTCGCCCTGGCTTTCTCTACTCAGCTTTCACTTCTAGTTGAGTGCGGGTTCGGCGTCACGGGGAACCGCGCCGTTGCCACACATCGTGGTCAGCCCGCCGCGATCGGCCCTATTATCGGGGCCGTGATCCTCGCCAAAATGGCGCTGATCGTCGCAGCTTGTGGGATCGCCGCGTTTGAGTACGCTCGAATCCCGTCTTTCCAACATCAGCCCGCCCTGTTTTGGTTTTCGGTAACTTCCGGCATCACTCAGGGATTCAGCTTCGCTTGGTACCTGTACGGAATTGAAAGGATTGCTCTCGCGGTTGGTATTGACGTGTCCACTCGCGTTTCGGTGGCCGCTTCAAGCCTCCTGCTTGTAAAATCGCCCGATGACGCGTGGATCTACTTTGCCGCGCAGACCGTGGCAAACACCCTGGCGGTGGTTGGCAGTCTGCTGTATGTTCTTCGTGCCAACGCCGTGAGGTGGCCTGGATTACCTGCCATCGGCACGATGCTAAGGCAGGGGATCGGCGCGACGTTGAGCCGGCCCGGATTCGGGGTCTTCACTGGGTTGAATACCTTCCTCCTCGGTGTGTACGCGAGTAGTGAGGTCGTCGGGCAATACGCTGGGGCCGAGCGAATCAGCCGCGTAGTAACCGCGCTTCCCGGTCCTGTGTGCCTGGCGCTTTTCCCCCGT
>JBGPHB010000359.1:0-5631 GCA_041484155.1 Bryobacteraceae bacterium | reverse complement strand
GTTGGCAAAGCTCCCCATGCGCCGGCGGTCGCTGGTGAAGTGTATCAGGGGAATAACCGCGAAGGGAAGCTGCATGCTCAGGATCACCTGGCTCAGGATCAGCAGCTTGATGGTCCCGCTCTCGCCCGCCAGATAGATGGTGATCACGGCGGGAACAATCGCCAGGGACCGCGTGACCAGCCGGCGCAGCCACGGCCGCAGGCGCAGGTTCAAGAATCCTTCCATGACGATCTGGCCGGCGAAGGTGCCGGTGAGCGTCGAGGATTGTCCGCTCGCCAGCAGCGCGACGGCGAACAGCACGCTGGCCAGCATGGTACCCAGCAACGGCGTTAGCATCAGGTGCGCCTGCTCGATCTGAGTGACCACGATATTGTGCTTGAAAAAGACCGCGGCGGCCAGCACCAGGATGGATCCGTTCACAATCAGAGCGCCGTTCAGCGCGATAAAGGAATCCAGGAAGTTGTAGCGGCAGGCTTCCCGCCGCTCGCTGATCGTTTTTCCGATGCGGCGCGTCTGGACCAACGCGGAGTGCAGGTAGAGATTGTGCGGCATAACGGTGGCGCCGATAATCGCGATGGCAATGTAGAGACTCTGGTTGTTGATCCGGGGCGTCAATCCGGAAAAGATCTCGTGCAAAACCGGTTTCGCGAAAGCCAGCTCCAACAGAAAACATCCGGTCACTATGGCAATCAGAAACAGGATCAGGCCTTCAATCAAACGGATGCCGTACCGTGAAAGCCACAGGACCAGGAACGTGTCCAGGGCGGTGAGCACCACCCCGAGCAGCAGCGGCAAGCCGAACAGCAGGTTCAGCGCGATCGCCGCTCCCAGAACCTCGGCCAGATCGCAAGCCGCAATGGCGATTTCGCACAAAATCCAGAGCGCGTTGCACACCGTGCGCGGGTACGCCTCCCGGCACGCCTGCGCCAGATCGCGGCCGGCCACAATGCCCAGTCTGGCCGAGAGCGTTTGCAGCAGGATCGCCATCATGTTCGAGAGCACGATCACCCACAGAAGCTGATAGCCGAAGCGCGCTCCCCCCGCGAGATCGGTGGCCCAGTTGCCCGGATCCATGTAGCCGACGCTGACCAGATAAGCGGGTCCGGCGAACGCGAACATGCGGCGCCACACGGTGGGCCGTGCGGTGGCGATGCTCGCATGGACCTCCGGCAGGGAGGCGGTGGCGACGACCTGCGGTTTCATCCCCAAACTCAACTATAGTATGAGAACCGTAATAATCTGAACTTGGCCGCGTCTAATACGTAGAATGGAGCAAGGAGTCCTATGAATACACTACGCTTGGCCGGTGTGCTTCTGGTTGCCGCGGCCGCTTCCAGGGCAGCGGTCGATCCCGCACTTTTGAATCTTGTCATGCCGGATGCGAAGATCCTGTCGGGCATCCAGGTGGACCAAAGTCAGAGCTCGCCATTCGGTCAGTACATCCGGTCGCAGATGCAGATCCACGACGCTGATTTTGAGAAGTTTATCGCCGCCACCGGCTTCGATCCGCGACGCGACCTGAATGAGATCCTGGCCGCGAGTACCGGCGATCCCACCGCCAAGAACAATAACGCCGTGGTCCTGGGGCGCGGCGCGTTCCGCCCAGGGCTGATCTCCTCGGCAGCCGCGGCCGCCGGTGCGACTGTGACCCGATATCGGGGATTCGACATCCTTACGCCACCCGAGCCGGGTTCGCCGCCGTCAGTGGTGTTCCTGGATGCGTCCACGGCTGCGATGGGCCCCGCCGACGCGGTAAAGGGCACCATCGACCGGCGCCTCACCGGTTCGGTTTTCTCAGGCTCGCTGGCGCAGAAAGCCAACGCCGCGAGCGCGGCCAACCAGGCCTGGTTCGTCACTCTGACCCCGCTTTCTGAGTTCCTGAACGGGAAGCTGGGGGCCAACGCCAACCTCAACAACATAACCCAGAGCAATCTCTTGCAGACGGTGTTGGAGTCCTCGGGCGGCCTCAACTTCGGATCCAACGCGGTGACCATTACGGCCGATGCGGTGACGTCCTCCAATCAGAACGCGCAGGCTCTGGCGGACGTCATGAAATTCCTGGTCAGCCTGGTGCAGAACCCCAAGCTGGGCTCGCTTGCGGATGCCGCCACCTTCACCGCGAATGGAGCGGTCATGCACATGACGATGTCCCTGCCCGAGCAGCAGATTGAGCAATTGTTCGTACCGCGGGCCGCGCAGGTGAGAAAAGGCGCCGCGCGACAGTAGCAAGACCAGGTCCTCGCTTGCCAGTTCGTCGATGGCGCGACAGACGCCGACGGCGTGGGGCGGCGCAGCACCAGTTGAGGGCCTTCGGCTAGGGCACGGTTCATAGTTCGGTGAAGCGGTTCTTGGCGTCTGCGAGGCGCCATTCCATTGGTGATCTCCTTAGCTAGTCTCCTGTCCCAGAAATTCTAACGGCGTTTCTGCATTTTCTCTGAAGCAGAACCCCGCCCTGACGGGCAGGGCTTCTCGTGCGTTTGCAAGCCCCGCCCGTTAGGGCGGGGTTCAGTTGAGATATGTAGAAACTCCAGGCCCCGCCCGTTAGGGCGGGGTTCAGTTGAGAAATGTAGAAACTCCAGGCTTCGCCCGTTAGGGCCCGCGTCCGTAAACAGTAGGGGACTGGGCCGAATTGGGGGCAAAAAGGGTACAGGCTGGCCCCGTTTTGCGCCTACACTAGACAATCTAGACTCTACTGCTGTCGCCCCTGATCGACGCTGAGCCGCGTCTCGAGAATCCGCAAGGTGCGCTCCAGTTGCTGAATACGCGCCGCTCCGGCATTGTTCTGCTGACGCAGGCGAAGCACTTCGGCTTCGAGTTCGTCACGGCGCGTTTTAAGGGCCGTGAGATCTTCGGAACTTTCGCGGCTGCCGGCCGGCGGCAGGCCCAGGAACCGCGACGCCTCCTGCAGGCTGCGTCCATCGGCGCTCTCCACCGTTATCCGCACCTCGACGTCGCCGGTCTTGCGCACGTAAAAAACCTTGCCGCCTGCCAGCACCTTGGGAGTGAGGGCGATGATGCGCGTATCCGCGCCGTCGATGATATCGAGAGACCCGCGCAGCGCGCCAGTGACGGACCGGGCGGAGTGATTCCACTCGATCTGCAGTTGTCCATCCCGCTCGACCACGGTAAGTGAGACCGGCTCCGTGCCGGTGTGCAGCATCAAATACCGGAGGCCGAGAACAGCGCCAACCAACACCACCACCGCCCAACCCACCAGCCATAGCCACTTGCGGCTGGGTTCCTGCAGCGAGACGAACTGCGGTCCCTCCAGAGGGAGCGGATCCGGAGCGGGCGGCTGCCAGCGCTCGGCCGCCACAGCGGTGGCCTCGGCCCGCGGAAGATTGGGGATGATCCGGCGCTCGCCTCCATACCCGCGTTCCCGAGGCGGGCGGTCGGCAGGCAGCACGCCCGCCAACCGGTCTGGAAAGTTGAATTCCAGGTGGCTGTGCTCGCCTTTCACGGCGCCGTCGGCCTCCCGCACGAAGAAACCGGCGCGCATGTTTCCCCCGCGTCCCGGGTGAACCACCAAAGTCACTTGCCACGGATGCGGAAAGAAGATCGAATATATCTCCAGGTCGGAATCGCTGAGTGTGACGTTACTCCGGGTGTGAGATAAAAACCAGCCCAGCGATTCCAGGCCTTCCAGCCGGGGGTCGGCCCGGTCCTCCATTAGCTGCTGGTTGAGTTCGACTCGGTCTTTGTCCGAAAGCTGGAAAGAGGGTCCGCGAGCGTGCTCGCACGCGATGGGCCGCATGGCCGTTACGCGGGCAGCATTCCCCTGGCGAGTACCATACAGCACGCCGCCAACCTCGATGCCGCCCCGCGAGAGGCGCTGGAACCCTTCGGCCACGGCGTGCCGGATCTCCTCGATCACCACCAACGAGTATTCAATGGTAACGGGGCTCTCGGCGACGCTCCATGACCCAAACGTTGCGTCGTTCATGACTGCGGCCTCACCAAAAAAGAAGTGGCCACGCCGCGGTCCTCGTCGGGGCTGGCGTTGTCGTTCTCGTGCACATGGTAGTAATAGCTGGCGCCAGCCATCCCGCCGGCTAACATGAGAGCCACCAGCAGGCATGCGACGGTTTTGGGGTTCCAGGGACGCTCATGAGCCACCGCCGAGATGGTGCCCAGCACGGTGACAAGAGCCATGCCGACCGTCAGACCAAGCTTGGTGTACCAAGGCATCAAATCCAGATGACCCTGGCCGCCCACCTGGCTCCACAGCTCCAAGGTGGCTACCAGCGCGAGTAAGAATTCCAACATATATGCGGGCCGCAGCAGGTTCGGGGGCATCGAGTAAACGCGCTACTATATTGTACGGAAAATGGACGATCTTCTGGATTTCCTTCGCATCCCGAGCGTCAGCGCGCTTCCCGAGCACGCCGCCGACATTCGCCGCGCCGCGGAGTTCGTGAGGGACTGGCTGGCCCGAGCCGGTCTCCAAAACGCGCACCTGATCGAGGGAAATGGCAATCCGTTGGTCTTGGCCGAGTGGGCCGGCGCGGCCGGAAAACCAACGCTCCTGCTGTACGGTCATTACGACGTGCAGCCGCCGGATCCACTCGAGGAGTGGATTTCACCCCCCTTCGAGCCAGCCGTCCGCGACGGAAATCTATACGCGCGCGGCGCTGCCGATGACAAGGGGCAGTTGTTCATCCTGATGGAGGCTGTCGCGCGAAGCCGTCCGGCCATCAATTTGAAGTTTCTGATTGAAGGTGAAGAAGAATCCAGCGGCGCACATATCGAACATTACGTGCGGTCGAATCCGGCCGAAATCAAGGCCGACGCGGCGGTCATCTGTGATACTGCCATGTTCGCCCCGGAACTTCCAACGATCACGACGGGTCTCCGCGGAATCGTGTACGGCGAGATCCACGTCCAGGGTGCGCGCAACGATCTGCACTCCGGCGATTACGGCGGCGCGGCGCCCAACGCCATCGAAGCCGCGGCGCAAATCGTTTGCGCGCTCAAGGACCGCGACGGCCGCATTCGAATCCCCGGCCTCTACGACCGTGTGCAGCATCCCAGCCCAGTGGAACTCGAGGCCTGGAAGCGCCTGCCTTTCGACGCCGAAGAGTATCGGAAAACGGAGATCGGTGCGGTCGCGCTGGCGGGCGAGCCCGAAGTCCCGATCTTCGAGCGCCTGTGGGCGCGGCCCACGCTCGAACTGCACGGCATCCGCGGCGGATTCACGGGAGACGGTGCGAAAACCGTAATCCCGGCGCGCGCCGTGGCCAAGATAAGCCTGCGCCTGGTTCCCGATCAGCGCCCGGACGAAGTCGTGGACCAACTCCGTGCGGCGATCGCGCAGGCCACTCCTCGCGGCATTGTCGCCAGCTTCCAACTTCTGAGCGCCTCGCCGCCATGCCTTGTGAATCCGGACCATCCGCTGATCCGGAAAGCCGCGCGAGCGATGCAGAAAGTGTTCGGGCGCGAAACCGTATACATCCGCTGCGGCGGCTCCATTCCGGTTGTTGGGCTATTTGCGGAGATCGGAATCCCCAGCGTGTTGATGGGCTTTGGCCTGCCCGACGACAACATCCATGCCCCCAACGAGAAAATGTCGGTCTCAAATTACACGCGCGGGATTGACTCGATGGTTGAGTATTTCCGTAGCTTGCAGTAGAG
>JBGPHB010000358.1:0-5635 GCA_041484155.1 Bryobacteraceae bacterium | reverse complement strand
GCGCTGAAGCCGGGGTTCGATGTGGCCTATCTTTCGCAGTTTGATGCGATCGCCGAACACTCCCACATGAGCAATGCCACGGCCAACGGCCACGACAAGGTGCTTCTGTCCTGGTATCTGGACGGCACCCTTAAACTGCGCGGGTTCTTTTTCGCGGAGCAGGAGGATGCGGAAAGCTATCAATTATTCAGCACGAAGCGGACTGCTTCGGTAACCGGTTTCGGCCTCAAACACGGCCAGTTGTATCGGTTCGTGGAAGACGGCGCCGGCTCGTATGAGTTGGTGACGCTGGTCAGCCCGCTGGGTTCGCCGCTCGATGCCTTTTTCAACCGGGTGACGCTGCATAGTCTGATGTATCTGCCGAAGTCGAGCCCGGACGCTCCACAACTGGCGGAAGCGATCGCTTTGGTGCCGCCGGACGGGCCCAAGTCATACCAGTCGATTCTTCCGGATTCCCGGGTTTTGCAGCGGTTGAGCGGTAATCTGCTCCTGGCGGACTGGCATCCCCTGGTTGATAAACTGCGCCGTGAAGACCGTCCCATGCATTTCTATGCCAAGGCTGCCGACGTGCCGGGCGTGGTTTTGCCCGCGGACGCGCCAGGTGCAAAAGTCGGGCCGCCGGCAGGCGCAATCCGGTTGAGCGGCGTCCTCCGCCTGGATGGTATCGCGCCAGCAGACCGCAGAACGGTCATTGAGCGCAAAAACTTGGTGAAGGTCACGGCACCGCCCGGAATGGGCGCCTATGCCGCCGCCATACCTATCTCGGGAAGCGGTGAAGTGACGACGCCTTGCTGGATTCAGATTCGAGCCAGAGTCCTGGTGGGCCGCGTTGGTTTTGGCGTTTTCAACAAGCTGTCTAGAGACTTTCTCACCGAACCTCCCTTGCTCGACAAGTCCGATGCCCCGCAAGATGTTTACATCGCTCTTCCTTCGCTTCAGGGCGCCGATGAACTGATCGTTCGCAGCGCCGATGATGACATCCGCTCCCAGGTGATCCTGGAGGATGTAGCCGTCTGGGTGCGAAAGGAAGATTGGAAACGAGACCGCAAGAAGCTTGCGGAATTGAAGTGATCGACAAGAAATCGCTCGCCCTGTCGTTGGGCTCAGTGTGTGTGATGCTGGTCTTGGGCGAAGCAGGTCTCCGGTGGTTCCTGCCTTCTGGCTCGGCGCCCCCCGGAATGATTCGGTTGGGCAGTCCACAGCCGGTCAGCGCCAGCGACGGCATGCGCTACGTCGCGAACCTCCCGGCCGAACCAGGCACGGATCGAAAATGGTTTCTCGAAGATCCTCCGCCGCTTGCCACTCGAACGCCGGTTCCTTCAGAGATGACCAGGCGATACGACGATTTCGTCAAGCGCGGCCTGTATGGGCCGCAAGCACAGTACATTTGGAACCGGCAGTTTGTGTTCGAGAATACGTGCAACGGCGGACCCAGCTTTTTCGCCAACTATCCGGATACGGTCCTGGTGTTTGATCCGCCCTCGGGTAACTCGCATCCGCGCTTCCGTTTCCCTCCCAATGCCACCTCGCCCTCCGGACTGGTGACCAACCAGTTTGGGCTGAGAGGCCCGCCGGTCGAACTGCGCAAGCCGCCGCGCACGATTCGTATCGCTTTTGTCGGCGCCTCCACCACCGTCAATCCTCACAACTTCCCATACTCCTATCCCGAGCACGTGGTCCACTGGCTCAATCGATTCTCGGGGGCGAATCACTACGACGTTCACTTTGAAGTATTGAATGCGGGCCGGGAAGGCATCACCTCGCAGGACATCGCCGCTATCGTCAAGGAGGAACTGACGCCTCTGGAGCCTGACCTGGTGGTTTACTACGAAGGCGCGAACCAGTTCTCAGCCGGTTCCATGGTATCCCCGCCGGCCCGGGCGGCGAAAAAGATCGACGCCATGGAGGATGCTCACAAGGTTCCCCGATGGATGCGGACTTATACGGCGATCGGACGCCTGGTCGATCGAGCCCTCATGAATCGGGTGACTACGCTTGGAGAGCCGAGCAAGCCAGGGTATCGGCTGGTCTGGCCTAAGGGAGTCGACGAGCGCTCCACCGACGTCAACAATCCGAACCTCCCCTCGAGTTTGCCGGTGATCGTCAAGGATCTCGATAGCATCCGCGCCGCGCTGGAGCCAGTTCGCGGCAGGCTCATTCTGGCTTCCTATATCTGGCTGGCTAAAGACGGTATGCGACTTTCTCCGATCGCGCACAAGAATATCTACGAACAATTGCACAATGTCTTGTGGCCGCTGACCTATGCGGACATCCGCAGGCTTGCAGACTACCAGAATCGGATTTTCCGTGCCTATGCACAAGCCCGCGGCATCCCTTTCCTGGATGTTGCGGGCCGGACGCCAGACGATCCCGACTTATACATCGACGCGATTCACATGACCGATCTCGGCGAAAGGGTGAAAGCCTGGGTAGCGTTCCAGGAGCTGGTTCCATTTTTACGCGAGGAAATCGCCGCCCGACGGCTGCCGCAGAGCGGCACCCTGGCCGACCCCATGCCTGTTTCCCTCGGCGCCACGGAGTTGCGGATCCAGTGTGGCCCGGAGGCTTCGGCCGCGCAGTTCCGGGTGCCCGGCGGCATTCAACTCGACTCCATCGTTTTGGTATACGATAAGGCCTCCGTCGAGCGCGGCCACCCGGTTAAAGTAATCACTGCCGACGGGCAGGGCGCCTACGCTGCTTCGATTCCCATCGTCGTGGACCGGAATTTCAAATCGGCGTACTACGTACAGGTTCGTTGCCGAGTGCTCAAAGGGCAGATCGGCTTCGGGATCTTGGATCGAAAAACCCAGTCGTTCCAGAAGGAAACCATGGCCGATCCGACTCCTCAGATGGTGGATGTGTATATCGCGATGGCCGATCCCGGACGGGCCGACGATCTGATCATCCGCAACACGGCCGGAGGGGTACGGTCTCAGGTGCTGATTGAAGACGTGGCGGTATTGGCGAGCGCCCGGAAATAGAGTAGCCCCGCGGCTATTTCTGCGGGCGGGCCGCATCTGTCGATCCGCACGTAGCCGCGGTGCTCATAGCTCGCGCTTCAACGGACCGCGGATCGACTCTCTTGAATCCCGCAAGGTGGCATCGAAAGCTAACTTCGAAGATCGCCAGCGCCGCTTTGAAGAGATCGACGAAACGGAGCTTGGAGATTCCCTCGTTGCGTCCCACGTAAGTGGTCGTGAACTCTCCGATACGCCGGCCGTTCCGCAACCATAAGGCCATCACTTCGGTCAAGTAAATCGGGCTGGCATAGCGGATTTCGTGGCTCGCCACGAGTTCGGCGGCCGCGCGCGAGTAGAATCGGTAGCCGTTGCTGTAGTCGCGCACTCGCCGGCTGATCACCGCGCGCACCGCGAAGCCGCAGACACGGCTCACCACCAGCCGCCCCCAAGGACGGTTCGTGACCTGGCTGCCCGGCAAATACTTGGAGGCGATGGCCACGTCGCACTCGCCCGCCGTAATCTTGGCGATGCCATCCGGCAACTCCTCGGGCCGATGGGAGAGATCGCCGTCCATCTCCACAAAAATTTCGTGCGCGGTGTACGCGAGTCCCCACAGCAATGCCACGTGGAGCGCACTGCCCCGCTGCGATCCGCGAATCGTTTTCACGCGGCGAATCAGGTGAAGATGGTGATCCGGCCGCATCATGCGGGTCTCCAGGTACTCCGCCGTACCATCCCTGCTCCCGTCATCGACGACGCAGATGGTATAAGGGGCGCCCGCCAAGGCTCGCTCGATGCGATCCAGCAACTCGGCGATGTTCTGGCGCTCGTTCAGCACCGGCAGAAGGATGAATACACCGTTGCTGTTCACAGGATGGTCCTAGGCTCGCGCGGCGACGCCGAGTTTTGTTTTCACCTGGTTTTCAATCCAGGCATACGTGGTCGCCAGTCCCTTCTCCAGCGAGACTCCCGGCTCCCATTTCAAGACGCTACGCAAGAGCGTGTTGTCCGAGTTGCGGCCACGAACCCCCATGGGTCCTTCGATGTGTTTCTTCACAATCCGCAGACCGGCGATTTCGGCGATGATGTCGGCGAGTTGGTTGATGGTGACCATGCGGTCCTGGCCAAGGTTCAGCGGATGGTGAAAATCGGAGCGCATCAGGCGATGGAGGCCTTCCAGGCAGTCGTCGATATAGCAGAAAGACCGCGTCTGTTCACCGTCTCCCCAGATCTCGATCTCCGGGTTCCCGGTGAGTTTAGCCGTGGCAATCTTACGGCACATTGCGGCCGGAGCCTTTTCGCGTCCGCCATCCCAAGTACCCAGTGGGCCAAAGATATTGTGAAATCGGACGATGCGAGTCTCCATTCCGTAATCTTCAGCGTAGTGCAGGCACAATCTCTCGGTAATGAGTTTCTCCCACCCGTAGGCATCCTGGGGCTGAGCCGGATAGGCGTCCTCTTCCTTCAGAGGCGTGACGTTCGCGTCAGTCTGCATGAATTCCGGATAGACGCACGCCGAGGACGTGTACAGGTAACGCCGGACGCCGTGCCGTTTTGCCGCTTCGAGCGTGTGCAGGTTGATCAACGAATTGTTGTGCAGAATCTGGGCGTGGTTCGCGCTGATGAAGCCCATTCCGCCCATGTCCGCGGCCAACGCGTAGACCTCATCGACGCCCTCGGCGGCCTTCAGGCAGTCTTCCCAGTTCCGCAGATCGAGCACCGCAAATTCATCGGCGGACGTGGGCGCATACTCGGGCCTTTTCAAGTCGACGCCGCGAACCCAGCATCCCCGGTTCTTGAGATAACCCGCCAGGTGATGCCCGATAAAACCACCGGCGCCGGTTACTAGAACTCGAGAGGTCATGATCCCATCGAGGTGAACAGCAACTTGTCTTCATTCGCCAGCGCCGGGCCCTGCCCACACGTCAGGTAGTCGGCCACGGGTTCAAATTCGGCCCGCCGAAGAATCCGCCAGCAATCGATAAGCACCGGGCGCCTGCCGGATTTACGGAGGTGATCTGGCCGGAGCACCGTGAATTGTGTCCAGGGGGTGACCACGGCCAAGACCGCAGCCTCCGCGGCACACGCCTCCATGGATGGAGCGAACGTAAGCGATCCGCTCTTGAGCACGTGCCGCGCATTTTCCATCGCCGCCGGGTCATAAACCACAACCCGCCGTTGTGCCGCCAAGAGGTACTGAGCCAGCATGACTCCCTGCGATTCATCGATGACCGCCGTGTCGGGCTTGTAGGACAATCCCAGGACGCCGGCCGGCTCTCCATCCCGTAACAAGCCCAGGATCTGGTCCCCCAGGCGGGCCACCTGCCTCCGGTTCACTTGGTCCGTCGCCTCAGCCAGTGTGGCCTCCACTTCATGTTGGCGCGCGAAACTCGAGAAAGCCGCGTTGTCGCGGGGGAAGCACGGGCCACCGTAACCGAGGGCGCCCTTGAGATACTTCCTGCCGATCCGCGTATCCAGTCCGATCGCCGCGGAGACCACGTCGGCATCCGCTCCGGGTACGCTCTCACAGACTTCCGCCAGCATGTTGGCGTACGAAATCTTGGTTGTGACAAATGTGTTGACGGATAGTTTTGTAAGCTCCGCGTTGACGAAATTCATCCGCGCCACCGGCGGGCTGTTTGAGCAGACGCCACGGTACAGCTCCTCCAGCATCG
>JBGPHB010000357.1:0-5639 GCA_041484155.1 Bryobacteraceae bacterium | reverse complement strand
GAGTCCCATTGCCGGGCATCGCCGTGCAGCGCGTACGGCGCCTTTTCCCACATGAATGCGGTGTGTTTCCCGGCGGGCGCCTGGGACGGATCAAACTCGGTTGGGCAACTACCCCACATCACGGTGGGAGGGACTGTGCCTTCTTCGTGATGGCGCACAATCTCCGGAAACTGCTCGAAATGCTCCAGTCCGAGAATGACCATGAACGCCTTCCCCACGTTCGCCGCATATCGTGGCGGATCGTTTAAGTTCAGATAGAGACCGAACAAAGGGGCGATCAGATTGTATTTGAACTCGCGAGCCTTGTCGCGCCACTCCCGCGGCAGCAGATCCTCCTCGATCAGATCGAGAAACGTCTGCTGCGGGTTGAGTCCGGACGCGACGAAATGGCGAGCCTCATAGATCGCGCCATCGAAAGTTTCTACTCCGCTGGCCCGGCCGCTCTTCACCAGGATTTTCCGGGGCGTTGTCTGCAACCGGATCTCCCCACCGGATTCTGTTACCGCCGAGACAAGCGCGCGAGCTAGCGCGGCCGAACCGCCGATGCACATCTGCGCTTTCCCCGGGCTTGCCAGGAGCGCGGGGATATGATGCCCAAAACCGCGGCAGCGCATATCCACCTCGCGCAGACCATTGAAGAACAACAGGCCAGCCTGCACTACGGGGTGCTCGAATTCGCGCAGAACGAACTCGAGCGGCGATAGCGCGCCGACCTCCAGCAACAGCCGCCCCTCGGCGCTCTTCCCGAGTAGGTCGATTCGCTGCCGGGGAGGGAGCGGTGGCGACTGGCTCTCCGGGATAAGAATGCGCTCGACAATCGGCAGGAAATCGTTTCGCCAGCGGCGAAGGCTGGCCTCGTCCTTGGAACTGAAACGCCCGAAGGATGCGGCGGTCTTTTCGAAGTCCGTCCACCATTCGAGCGTTTCGCCATTCCGCAGAATGAGCGCCACGTTGAGCTCCGGTTCCAGATATACGGCTCCGCGCCTTTCCAGTTCGAGGTCGCGATACCACGGCGTCCGATTGAGCCCCCGGTGATAGAAGGAATGTGTGTTGTGCAGGAAGCCCGAGCCGAGTGGTTGCTCCTCCGTCGAAAGTCCGCCGCCCGCAACGTGCCGTTGTTCGAGGCAGAGCACCTTCAGGCCCGCTCTGCCGAGGTAGGCCTGCAAGACCAGACTGTTATGTCCCGAACCGAGTATGATGCCGTCGTACGTCATCCGCTTGAAAGAGCATTCCGTATGAGCACGTCGCTACCACTCCAGGCGAATTCCCATGCGGAAAGCGCGCGCGCCGGGTTGATCGAGCGAGTGGGATCCGGCCGCGCCGCTGATCACTCCGGCCTGGCTCAGGTCCGAGATATTCGTGGCCGGATTCGACCAGGCAGGGTGATTGAAGAAATTGGTCGCGGTCAATTCCCAGCGTAGCGAGGCGCGTTCCCAGAACAGGAACGTCTTCGCGATACCCGCATCCCACTGGTTGATGCCCGGACCTTTGATAACGCCCTTTGCGGCGCTTCCGAAAAAGCCGGGCGTCGGCGCGGCGAAAGCGCTGACGTCAAACCAGCGGCTCACCGTGCGCTGGTCCGTGGGCAAGTTGGTGTCATGCAGATAATTCGGGCGAATGGTCACCTGGGCCGGCGTCGTGCTGGTGGTGTAGGCGGTGCCCGTCGGATCGGGACCCGACCAGGCCGGCGTGAGGAACTGTCCGGAGTAGAAGCTGTACACCGCGTCGATCTGCCAACCGCCGGCGACCGCGCGCAAGAGTGGGCCGGCGCCCGAGAGGAAGCGCTTCCCCTTGCCGAACGGCAGCTCATATATGAAATTGCCGGTGACCCGGTGCGTCGGAATATCGCCCCAGACAGCTCGCTCGCGATGCCGGTCATAGGAATTCTCCACGCTTTCGCCGCGGTCGATGTCGCCTATGTCCCGCGAAAGCGCGTACGAAATCTGGTAGTGCGTGCCTCCCGACATGCGCCGCTCGGCGGTCAGCGCCAGGGAATTGTACTGGTGTCCCGCGCCGTTGGTGAGATACGAAATACTGGGATAGTTCGGGAACCGCCGCGGCTTGTCCACGTAGCGGCGCGTGTCGGCTACCGGCTGGTTGATGTCATAGCTCCAGAGGCCCTGCCTGGTGTTGGTCCCGATGTAGGACGCCCGGAAGCCCGTATTCCAGCGCTGATGCTCAATGGTGAAGTTGTACTGCATGCTGTACGGATTCTTCAGGCCGGGATTGATGGCCGACGGGAGATTGATCGTCGTCGGGCCGGCCGGAGTGGACGGAAACACCTGCGGGAAGATGATGGTGGGAGCGCCGGCAGGGTTCGTAAAGCTCGGCTCGTTGACCAGGAATGGCGTGGCGCCTGGACTGGGTCCGCGCGGAACCATGTCGATGAAGATTCCGTATCCGGCGCGGAAGACCGTGTTGTTGCCCCAGGGCCGGTAAGCCAGGCCGATGCGCGGCGCCACGTTGCCCCGCGACTTCAGCAGCGTGTTGGGCAACCCGATATCCTTGGCTTCGATCACGCCCACATAACCGCGCGGCAGCAGGGGGCTGACTTTCCCCAGCGAGCCATCGGGCACGACGATCTTTCCTGAGTTGACGTCGAAGATGGCCTCGCGTCCGTTCGCTTCGGTGAAGTTCGTCCGGAATTCGTAACGCACACCCAGGTTGACGGTCAATTGCGGCGTCACTTTGAAGTCGTCGGTGACGAAAAAGTTGTCGTTCCACCAGTGGCGCTTATAGCCGATCGGCGGGAACGCGCGCGCCGCCGTGCTCGGAATGCCCAGCAGGAAATCGGCGTAGGGGTAGCCGGTGAAGCGGTTCGAGAAGGTCACCGTGCCGAACAGGTCGGGCGATGCAACCTTGTCGGCGTGGAAGTGCGGGCTGATGATGGCGCCGGCCTTCACGCTGTGCCGGCCATGGAACCAGCTCACCAGGTCCTGGAAGGTGTAGTTGAACTCGCGGTTGCCTGGACGCCGCCAGTCGTTGGGAACGTCGATCGAGGTGATTCCCAAGCCGGTGAAACGCACCTTAAACAGCCCCTCGATGTCGGGCAGGTTGTCCACCAGGCCCGTGATTCCCAGTTGCCGCACGACCTCTTTGCCCAGCAGAGGAGGGTTCAGCGGGTTGTTGTTGAACGAGACTCCGGAGCGGACCTCGTTCACCAGATTCGACCGTAAATTGTAGGTAAACGAAATATTGGCGTTGCGGACATCTCGCCGCTGCTGGTTCTGCCCGATTGTGGGCAGATTGCCGAGGTACTGGCGGCTGTAGCCGTCGTTCCAGGTCCAGCGTCCGTATAGGAACGCTTTGTCGGAGAAGCGGTGGTCGACGCGCGCGGTGTAGTAGGTCGAAGGATCGAATTGGCGGATCTTGAGCTCCCGGTAGTTCTGGCTGGTCAGCGCCGTGGCGCTGCCGAAATTCGGCAGGGGCCAGAACAGGCTCTGGATGCGCTGCGAGACAGGGTTTATGCGCGAGGCGGGGATCTGGTTATCTGGGAACGGAGCGCCGGTCGAGGGATCGCGCACCGCCACGCCCGGCGCCAGAGCCGAAAAATTCCCCGCGCGCCAGGCGGGAAGGGGCACGGTGGGGTTCAACAAATCCTGGATCGCGCTGCCGCGCGAGGTCTCGAACGAATAAAAGAAAAACGTCTTGTTCCGTCCGTTGTAAAGCCTGGGTATGACAATGGGGCCGCCGATGGTTCCACCGGGAATGTGCTGAATACCCGTTCCGCGCTGCAGCGCAAACGGATTGCGGGCCCGGAACCAGGGAGTGGAGTAGTAATCGAACAAGCTGCCGTGGATCTGGTTCGTTCCCGATTTCGAGATCACGGTCACCTGCCCGATGGCGCCCATTTCCGCGCCATTATTGGCCATGTCGGTCCGGACCTCCCCGAAGCTCTCGATATAGTTGACCAGCGGGCTGATCTGGCTGCCGTCATACGCGGTGCTGATGCTGACGCCGTCGAGCGACACGTCCCCCTGATTGCCGCGGCTACCGGCGAAGCGGCGATAGGAGAGTCCAAAGCCCGCGCTCAGCACGTTCGGGGAGAGGGCCAGGTACGCGTACAGGCTGCGCGTGTTGAGTGGCAGCGACTTGAGGAGGTTCGCATCCTTGCTATCGCTGATACGGGCGGTTTCGGTCTCGATCAGCGTCGCCCCGGAGGTGACCTCCACGCGAGTCTCGAGGCCGCCTACCTCGAGGTGAATATCGATGCGGCGGTAGTCGCGCGCCTGTAGCACCACGTTCTGCGCAACGAACTCCTTGAAGCCGGCGCCTTGGGCGCGCAGCTCATAGCCGCCTTCCTTCAGTTGGGCGAGCGTGTAGACTCCGGCCTCGTTCGATTGCGCCGTAGTCTTAATGTTGGTTTGGCTGTGAGTCGCGGTGACGGTCACTCCAGGAATTACCGCGCCGGCGGGATCGGTCACCGTGCCTGTGACGGTAGCAAACGTAGTCTGAGCGGAAAGCGCGCAGGGAAACAGAGCCAGAAGCGCCAGCCCGGCGCGGGAAATACTCCCTCTTAAAAGCGACATCGAAACCTCCGTATTTGTTGGAAATATTATATAGCACAGAACCCCGTGAGATGCGCAACGGCCGCCAGGGCAGTAGCTCCGTGGCTTCCGCTCTGACAACCAACGAATTCTTTCCTGCGAACTACGCAAACGGTGCGTCCGGTATTCACACATGCTCTTCAATAGCCAAGTCTTTCTTTTCTCTTTCTCCCAATGCATATGCGCCGCAACACAGCAAAGCACGTATACTTCTGAGCGCCGAAGGAACTAAGTTACGTTCCAAGACCGTGCTGACTGTGCTGGCCGTTCGAACTGGGTGGCCGTTATTACCTGTGCGCTCATTGTTCGAAAGGACAGTATCCGGAACTGACACCGAACTGGGTGTCGCTGGTCTGGAATCGTCCCCTGGCGTAAGAGGCATGGGGCTCACCGTTGAAAGCGATCCGGGACCCGTCTGGGCCGTTAACGGGTGCACCATGATGGCTCTTACCAACGGCATGGTATTTCGCACTCAGGCATCCGTCGCCCGGCCAACCGCGTCGGATGATAGCAGGTTCTTGCGAAACCAGTCCACACCTCACGCTGCTGAGTTGCGTCGACGATCGGGATCGTTCTGACGACGTACAGAGACAGCTACGGACGCACCTCCGGCGAGGCTGACTAGTGGCATCAGCCACCGGCTTAATGAGGGTAGCGTGGAAGCCGTAGCGGGGACAAGAAGCAATCCAACGGCAAAGCTAATGACAAGACAGAGCAGCAGCCCGGCCGATGGCCGGAAGCCGAGGAAGGCGACTGCGACGAGCACACCGAACGCCGCAGCCGCGCCTGGGAGCCTCGCATCATCGGGTTCGGACACCACAGCACACGGCGCGTCCAGGTCTCTCGGGTACCCTGCGCGGCGGCTGCTGTTGACACCCCTTCCTGCGGCGCGCTGTGCCGCCGGCCCATCAATGACTTTCCCACGCATGTCCGCCGCGATCTCGGTATTCGTTAGCGCGAACGAGTAGATACGCACGTCGTCGATAGAGCCGGCGAACTCGAAGCCTTCGAAATCACTGCGCCGGCCCACGTAGACGGCCGCACGGGAACTGTGTTGTGCGCCGGTCACCGAGCCGAGCAAGAAACCGTTGT
>JBGPHB010000356.1:0-5644 GCA_041484155.1 Bryobacteraceae bacterium | reverse complement strand
GACTGATACTGGGGCTTGAGCTCGAGCAAAACCTCATACTCGTTCACCGCGGCGTAAATGGTCGATACCCAGTGCGGTCCATAAGCGTCGTAGAATGCGCTCTCCACCGCGCTGGCGCTGACCTGAACCGCCGCGGCCTTGTCGCGATCGATCTTCACCTCCACCTGCGGGCTGGTGATGGCCAGATCGCTGCTCACGTCGCGCACTCCCGGGATCTGCTCGATGGCTTCCTGCATTTTCTGCGCGGCCGCGAACAGCACCGGCTTGTCTGGAGACTGCAAAGAAAACTGGTAAAGGCTCTTGGATACCTGGCCGCCGATGCGGATGGTGGGAGGATTCTGCAGATACACCTTCATCCCGGGAACTTCGGCCAGCTTAGGTTGCAGGTCGGTGATGATCTGATTCACCCCTTGCCTGCGCTGAGCCCGCGGTTTGAGGCGCACCAGCAACTGCCCGAAATTCGGTCCACCGACGGTCTGGGCGGCAGTGCCACCCACCGTGGACATCAGCGCCTCCACGTTCGGATTGTCGCGGACGATCGAGGCGATGCTCTTCTGATACTCCACCATCTGTTGAAAGGAGGTCCCTTGAAGCGCCTCGGTAACCACCGAAATCTGATCCGTGTCCTGGTCCGGAATGAAGCCCTTCGGGATCCGGATAAACAAATAGACCGTCCCCATCAGGACCAGCACGAACGTCGCCATGGTGAAGACGCGATGGCGAAGCACCAATTGCAGGCTGCGGTCGTAGCCGTGCAACATCCCTTCGAAAAACCGCTCGGTGATGTGGTAGAGCCAGCCGCGGCTATGATGGTCCGGAGCGCGCAGGAACCGGCTGCACAGCATCGGCGTCAGCGTCACCGAGACCACGCCGGAGATCAGAATCGCCACGCAGATGGTCACCGAAAACTCGCGGAACAGGCGGCCGAGAATGCCGCCCATGAACAGCACCGGAATAAAGACCGCGGCCAGCGACAGCGTCATCGAGACGATGGTGAATCCGATTTCCTTGGATCCGACCAAGGCCGCGATCAGCGGCTTCTTCCCCATTCCCATATGCCGGAAAATATTTTCCAGCATCACGATCGCGTCGTCCACCACGAAACCTACCGACAGGATCAGGGCCATCATCGAGAGATTGTCCAGACTGTACTTGAGCAGGTACATGATGGCGAAGGTGCCGATGATCGAGAAGGGCAGCGCCAGGCTGGGAATGATGGTCGCCGACACATTGCGCAGAAACAGAAAGATCACCGCGATCACCAGCCCCAGCGTCAGCAACATCGTGAACTGCACGTCTTTGTAGGATTCCCGGATCGTGTTGGAACGATCGTAGAGAATATCCATGTTCACAGTGGGCGGGAGCTCTTGCTTGAATACCGGAATCAGGCGCTTGATGTTGTCGGTGACATCAATGGTGTTGGTTCCGGGCTGGCGCTGGATTCCCAGGATGATCGCCCGCTGGCTGTCGTTGCGCGTGTAAAACCACGACGCGGTTTTGTCATCCTGTACGCCGTCGACCACGTCTCCCAATTCCTCGAGCCGAACCGGAGCCCCGTTTCGATACGCGACCACCAGCGACCGGTACGCCGCCGCGCTGGTCAACTGGCCGCTGGCCTGGAGCGTGAAGGAGCGTTGCGGGCCGGTGATCTGGCCGGTGGGCAGGTTCACGTTCCAGCTCTTCAGCGCGGTTTCGACTTCATTGATGCCGACCTGATGGGAAGCCATCCCGTGCGGGTCCATCTGCACGTGAACGGCGTATTTCTGCTGCCCCAAGACCTGCACCTGCGCCACGCCGCTGGAGGTAGAGATCCGCTGCGCGATCCGCGTCTCTGCAAACTCGTCCAGCGTCCACAGCGGCACCAGCTTTGAGGTCAGCGCCAGGTAGATGATCGGCTGATCGGCTGGGTTGACCTTGGTGAACGTCGGCGGCGTCGGCATGCCTTGGGGAAGCAGTTTTGCCGATTGGGTAATGGCCGCTTGCACGTCCGTCGCCGCGCCGTCCATGCTCCGGTCCAGCGCAAACTCCAGCGTAATCAGGGTAGAACCCAGCGAGTTCACGGAGGTCATCTGTTCGAGGCCGGCAATGGTCGAGAATTGGTTCTCGAGCGGTGTCGCGACCGCGGAGGACATCGTTTCCGGACTCGCCCCCGGGAGACTGGCGGTGATCAGCAGCGTGGGAAAGTCGACGTTCGGCAGATCGCTTACAGGAAGAGCCCGATAAGCCACTACGCCGAACAGCGCGATCGCGGCCATCAGAAGGCTGGTCGCAATCGGACGCCGGATGAAAGTCTCGGAGAAATTCATGGCCTAAATCGAGCTGCCGCTCAGTCCGAGAATCCGTACTGCGGCACAGGCTCCGGATCGAGCTGGGCCGGATGCCGGCGCCTCCACCACTCGAGCAAGCTGGCCATGTACGTATAAACGACCGGGGTCAGATACAGGGTCACCATCTGCGAAACCAGGAGCCCGCCCACTACCGTGAGCCCCAGCGGACGGCGGGCCTCACCACCCGATCCCCATCCGAGCGAGATCGGTAGTGTGCCCAGCAAGGCGGCCATGGTGGTCATCATGATCGGTCGGAACCGGACCAGGCAGCCCTCGAAAATCGCATCACGGGGACTCTTGCCTTCTTTGCGTTCCGCTTCCAGCGCGAAATCGATCTGCATGATGGCGTTCTTCTTCACCAGGCCGACCAGCATCACCAGTCCCACAAACGAATAAATGTTGAGGTCCACCTTGAAAAGAATTAGTGTGAGCAGCGCGCCCACGCCGGCTGAGGGGAGACCGGACAGAATCGTGAGGGGGTGGATGTAGCTCTCGTAGAGGACTCCCAGAACGATGTATACGATTCCCAAGGCGACGATCAGCAGAATGGTCAGATTCTGGAGCGAGCTTTGAAAAACCTTGGCCGATCCCGTAAAGCTGACGGTCATGGTATCGGGCAAGGTTTGCGCCGCCACCTGACTCAGCCGTTCCACTGCTTGGCCGAGCGAAACGCCGGGTTTAAGGTTGAACGAAATGGTAACGGAGGGAACCTGCGCCGTGTGGTTGATGCTCTGCGGCATGGCGTCCTCCTTCAGCTTCACAACTTCTTGGAGCGGCACCAGGGCGCCACTCTTGGCCCGGAAGTAGATTTTCGAGAGGTAATCCGTGTACTCCTGATACTTCTGCTGCAGTTCGATCAGGACCTGGTATTGGTTCGTACTCGAATAGATGTTGGAGCTCAACTTCGGTCCATACCCGCTGTAGAGGGCGCCTTGGATCGAATTCGCGTCCAAACCAAGGGAAGCCGCGCGATCGCGGTCTACAATCAGGTTGACGCGGGGGCTCTTGATCTGCAGGTCGGTATTCACATCCTGCACCAGGTCCCTCTGCCGATCCACCGCGGCCTGAAGCTTCTGGGATTCCCGGGCGAGTGCATCCGTATCCGAGCTTTGGACTGTCAATTCGTACGAAGAGCTGGATCCGCGCGCGCCGATGTTAATCGCTGGCGGAATCCGCATGGTGCCGCGGAAGCCCGGGAATCTGGATATCTTCGGCCGCATTTGCTCGATGAACTGGAAGATCGTCTGCTTGCGCTCCCGGCGCGGCTTTAGCATGATGTACATCTGGGCCTGGTTGCCACCGCCGTTCCAGTTGCCTCCGCCCACGCTGGCCATGAATGTGTCGACATTCGGGTCCTGGCGAACGATCTCGGCGATCTGCTTCTGGTAGTCCACCATCTTGTAGAAGGATGTGCCCTGCGCAGCCTGCATCTGCAACTGGACCGTGTCGTTGTCGGAGTCCGGAATGAATCCTTTGGGAACGATCTGGAAAAGATAGAGAGTCAGCCCGACCACGGCGAAGAACACCACCGCCATGATCGCGCGGTACTGCAGCACGCCCCGCAGGCTCCAGGTGTACAAGCGAAGCATCTGGTCGAACATCCACCCGGTTCCCCGGTACACCAGGTTGTGCCTCTTGCCGGGATCGTGCGCGCGCAGGAACCGGCTGCATAACATCGGTGTGAAGGTGATCGACACGGCGCCCGAGATCAGGATCGCTACGGTGATGGTGACCGCGAACTCCCGGAACAGCCGTCCCAGCATTCCGCCCATGAACAGGATCGGAATGAAAACCGCCGCCAGAGACACCGTCATGGACACAATAGTGAAGCCGATTTCCTTGGAGCCCTTCAGCGCTGCTTCAAATGGCGGCTCGCCCTTTTCGATGTGGCGCACGATGTTTTCCAACATCACGATGGCGTCGTCCACCACGAAACCGATGCACAGAATCAGCGCCATCATCGACAGATTGTTGAGGCTGAAATGCAGCGCCGCCATCACCGCAAAAGTCCCCAGGATGGAGAACGGCAGAGCCAGGCTGGGAATCATCGTCGCCGGAAGATTCCGCAGGAAGAAGAAGATGACCGCGATCACCAGGACCAGCGTCACACCCATGGTGATCTGGATGTCCTTAAACGCGGCGCGGATGCTGACAGCGCGGTCCCCGCGCGTCCGCAGGTGAGCGGAAGGAGGGAGCTGCGCCTCGAATAGCGGTATCAGTTTCTTAACCTTGTCCGTTACCTCGATGGTGTTGGTGCCGGGTTGCCGCATGACCTGCAGCGTAATCGCACGCCGGCCGCCGGTCTTGTCGTACACCCAGTTGGCGGTCTTGTCGTCCTGCACGCTGTCGACTACGCGGGCTACATCCTCCAGATGGACCGGCCGGCCGTTGCGCTCGGCCACCACCAGGTGCCGGAACTGTTCGGCGTTCATCAGTTGGCCGTTGGCGTAAATGTTATAGGCCGTGCGGGCGCCGTACAGCGTGCCGAGGGGACTGTTGACATTCCACTGGTTGACCGCCGTATCCACTTCGTTCAGTCCGATCTTGTTCGCCGCCAGCTTGTCCGGATCGATCTGGACCCGCACGGCGAACTTCTGCTGCCCCTGCACCTGAACCTGCGCCACACCGTTGATCATCGCGATGCGGGGCGCCACCATGGTCTCGGCATACTCGTCCAGCGTGGACATGGGCAGAGTGTCGGAGTTCAGCATCATATAAATGATGGGCTGATCGGACGGGTTGTTCTTCTTGAACGAGGGCGGCGTGGGCATGCCCGGAGGCAGCAGCGGAGTCACCGCTGCAATCGCGGCCTGGACATCGACGGCGGCGCCCTCGATATCACGCCCCAGGTCGAATTGGAGCTGGATTTGGGAGCCGCCGGTGGTGCTCCTCGACGTCATCGAGTCCAATCCGGCGATGCCGGTGAATTGCCGTTCCAGCACCGAAGCCACCGAAGACGACATCGTGTTCGGATCGGCGCCGGGGAGGTTGGCATTCACGTTGATGGTGGGATAATCGACGGACGGGAGATCGTTGACCGCCATCGAACGATAACCCACCACACCGAACAGCCCGATCGCCGCCATCAACAGGCTGGTGGCAATCGGCCGTCGAATGAAAATTTCCGAGAAGTTCACGGTCGGCCCTCGTTCACGGCTTTAAGTGGAGTCCCCGCGACCACGGCCGGTCCCCTGCTTGTCGCCGCCCGGTCCTCGCCCCCCGCGGCCGCCGAACTGCACCCGGCTGCCCGGGGCCAGCCGGAGTTGGCCTTCCGTGACCACGGTCTCTCCGTCTTCCACGCCTTTGTCGATCACCAG
>JBGPHB010000355.1:0-5651 GCA_041484155.1 Bryobacteraceae bacterium | reverse complement strand
CGTAGAGGACACCCTGCCCCAGCGCGCCTTCACCAAAAAAACAGACGGTCACTTGCCCTGTGCCCAGGCGTTTCGAGGAAAGCGCAGCGCCGGTGGCAATTCCCGTGCTGCCCCCGACGATGGCGTTCGCTCCCAAGTTGCCGGTGTCCGGATCGGCGATGTGCATCGAACCGCCCTTGCCTTTGCAGTAGCCGGCTTCTTTGCCGAGCAGTTCGGCGAACATCCGGTCAGGAGACGCGCCTTTCGCGACACAATGGCCATGACCGCGATGAGTGCTGGTGATGTAATCGTCCCGATTCAGTGCTTCGCAGATGCCCACGGCAACGGCTTCTTCGCCTGAATAGAGGTGAGCCAGTCCGGGCATCAGGGCGCGCGTGTACAGGTCGTTCACCTGCTCTTCGAACAGGCGAATCATCACCATCCGCCGGTACATGCGAAGCCACCGTTCGGTCTCCATCATTTTGAGACTCCGGCCATCCGCGCCAGCACGTTGAAGACGGTGGCAAAATCCTGTTCCGCCAGGCCCATGCCTCGCGCTGCCGTCAGATATTCGTTCGCCGCCGAGGCGGTTGGCAAGGGAACATCGGCCTGGCGGCCCAGTTCCAGCGCCAGAAGCATGTCCTTTTGCATCATGTTTACATTGAACCACGCCTCATCCGGCATTTTTAGGACGAACGGGCCGCGATACTGAACCATCGGCGATGCGATCACGCTGTGCGTCAGCACGTCGACCGCGGTTGCGCGCGGAATCCCATTCTTCTCCGCCAGCAACACGCCCTCCGAAAACGCCAGCATCTGCACGGCGAGACTCAGATTCGTCGCGATCTTCATGACCAGCGCGAGGCCATTCTCACCGACGTGCGTGACTTTCGGTCCGAGGTCGAGCAACAGGGGCTTCAGTCGTTCGAAAGTTTCAGGGCGCCCGCCGACCATCACCGAAAGTTTTCCCTCTTGCAGAGTGATCACACTTCCCGAGACGGGCGCATCAACCATATCGGCGCCCTTTTCTCTCACCCGCGCGGCCAGCCCACGGCTCATCGCCACGCCGACGGTGCTCATGTCGATCAGGTACTTGCCGGCGCTGAGTCCCGCCACCATCCCATTGGGTCCGTCCGCGATTTCTCCCAGCGCCGCCGAGTTGGTGACCATCGAGAACGTCACGTCGGCCGCCGCGGCGACCGCGCGCGGCGAATCCGCCCACTTCATCCCTTTGTCGATCAGCCACTGCGCTTTGGAGCGGGTACGGTTGTATCCGGTTACGGTGTGACCCTTGTCCAGCAGCCGATTCACCATCTGACTGCCCATCACGCCTAAACCGACAAATCCGAGGTTAGCCATCTAATACAGCGTAACGCAGGCCCTGGCCTGCATTCTTCGACATCCTCAGGACGGTGTGAAAAATCAGATGGCAGGCGAAACCGCCTGCCCCACGCTTCGCAAGACACTGAGAGGCAAGGTGGGGCAGACGGTTTCGTCTGCCGTGTCGGTAAATCGAAGCTTGGGGCGGGTTTCTATCGGGGCTCCTCAATCCAAACCGTCTTAATATTCGTAAACTCGTGGATCCCGTGAACCCCGAGTTCCCGGCCGTGGCCCGACTGCTTTACTCCGCCGAACGGCATGCGGGGATCGGAAATCACCATCTTGTTGATGAAGACCATCCCCGCTTCGACCTCGTTCGCGAATCGCTCGCGCTCGGTCGCGTCGTTCGTCCAGGCGCTCGCTCCCAGGCCAAAGCGGGTGTCATTTGCGATGCGGATGGCTTCATCGATGTTCTTGACGCGAAACACGCAAGCCACGGGACCGAACAGCTCTTCACTGTATGCCGGTGAGTCTCGGGGAATGTTCGTCAATACCGTCGGCGCATAGTAGTTTCCAGGACGCTCGACCGGCTTGCCACCCGTCACCAGCCGTGCCCCCGCCTCAATCGTCTTTCGAACGTCGGCGTGAAGAGAGGTTACTGCATCGGCCGTCGCCAATGGACCAAGCTCCGTTTCCGCCTCCATCGGGTCGCCGAGTCTGAGCGCCTCCATCTTGCTGGCGAAACTGCGCTCGAATTTCTCCGCGATTTCCTCCGCGACGATAAAACGCTTGGCCGCGATGCAGGATTGTCCGTTGTTCAGAACCCGTGCCTTGACGGCGGTCGAGACGGCTTCCTCAAGATTGGCGCTCGGCATGACAATAAACGGATCGCTACCGCCCAGCTCGAGCACGACCTTCTTGATTCGCTTGGCGGCTGCAACACCCACCTGGATTCCGGCCCCCTCGCTCCCGGTCAGTGTCGCCGCAGCCACGCGCGGATCGTTGAGGACGCCGTCCACCTTTTGAGCGCCGATCAGCAGCGTCTGAAACGCCCCTTCCGGGAAGCCCGCCCGCAGGAGGATTTCTTCCACTTTGAGAGCGCATTGCGGAACGTTGGACGCATGTTTCAGCAGGCCCACATTTCCCGCCATCAACCCGGGCGCGATGAAGCGAAATACCTGCCAGAACGGAAAATTCCACGGCATTACCGCCAGGATCACTCCCAGCGGCTGGTAACGTATGTAGCTCCGGCTCGCCGTCGTTTCGACCACTTCATCGGCCAAAAAGCGCTCTGCGTTTTCGGCGTAGTAGCGACAGGCCCACGCGCATTTGACGGCTTCGTCAACGGCCGACCGGAACGTCTTTCCCATTTCAGTAGTCATGAGACGTCCCAGAGCTTCCTTGTCGCTCTCGAGAATGCTCGCCGCCTGGTTCATCATGCGTGCGCGGTCAGCGAAGGACAGTTTTCGAAACTTGGGAAATGTCTCTGCCGCGAGGCGAATCTTCGCGTCGATCTCGGAATCCGAGAGTGGTTCGAAGGTTCGAAGGAGCTGTCCCGTGGCGGGATTGATGCTGGCGATGGCCATTTTGTTTGTTTACCCTAAACCCGCTCCCTCACGGTCGCGGTTCAGTGTCGGTCTTGCCGAGCCGCGACGGTCGCGGAGCGTTTGTTCTATTTCTCCTTGCCGCCCTCTCGCCTGGCCGGACTCCGAAGGTACGTCTGCGACGCCGCTTCGTCCTTGAGAGGAAGGAGCTTGTCGGGGTCGATCCGCACCATCATGTAGCTAATGTGATCGTCGATCTTGGTAAACCAGTGTCCGGTTCCGGCCGGAATGACGATCACGTCGCCCGCTACCAGGTTGTGGGTCGCGCCGTTTCGAATGGTCGTGCCGTTGTTGCCGGGGCCGTTGAACTCCCGGACGGTTTGCAGGTCGGCTGGCCTGCGCTTCATATCTTCGATATCGGGTCCGGTCACAAGGGTCGCGGAGCCATCAATGATGTGGTACACCTCGCTCACCTGGTCGTGCTCGGCAACGGACGCGTTGGCGGGCGCCGCTAGCTTGCCCCGATAGACCATCCCAATGCCGATTTTGCTTTTTCCGATGTCGACCAGGCGCACCTGCTGATCGGTGAGGCTGTTGGCCACGGCCCGCGCCGTATAGGCTTTGAGTTCGGTGACGCTGATATAGGTGGCCGAACAATGGTTGCACGTGGGCTGTTGCGCGGAAAGCGCGAACGCGACTGTGACAACGCCCAGGGTTCCCTTCAGAATGCTTGCTTTTCTCATGGCAATCTCCTTTCGCTAACAGCCTGTGGCAAGAGTCTTAGACAAGCTAAAGCATGTCCCACCAGGGCTGCAAATCCTTGATTGACAAGGTGGGACATGCTTTAGCTTGTCATCTTCCCGCGCGCACAAAGACTTTTGCCACAGGCTCCTAACGCGACCTTGGCAGTATACACGACTTTCGCATATGATAGATCTGGCCCGGAAGGAGAAAGTATGAAACGTAATCTGTATGTAGGTGCGGTGATTCTCGCACTCCTCGTAGCGCTCGGAGTCGGATCCGTGATGCTCGACAAGAAGGCGGTGGTTCAGGCCGCCTCGGTCCAGGCGCCCAGGTTTGAAGTGGACCCGATGTGGCCGAAGCCGCTGCCCAACCATTGGCTCATGGGTCAGACCATCGGCGTTTCCGTCGACGGCAACGACCATATCTGGATCATTCATCGCGCCGGTTCGCTCGAAGCGGGCGAGCAACACGCTACAACGAATCCACCCACGGCGCAGTGCTGCGCGCCAGCCCCGCCCGTTCTCGAGTTCGACCAGGACGGCAACCTCATCGGGAAATGGGGCGGTAAGGGTAACGGCTACGATTGGCCAGACTCGAACCACGGAATCACGGTCGATTACAAGGGCAACGTCTGGATCGGCGGGAATGGCCGGGGCCCACAGAGCGGGCGAGGCGCGATCAATGGCGCCGACGAAGAGCCCGCTGCCGGCGGCGGCCGGGGCCGGGGGGGCGCACCCGCTTTCAGCAGCTTTACCGACAACATGATCCTGAAGTTCACACAGGACGGCAAATTCCTGATGCAGATCGGCAAGCCCAGCCAGAGCAAGGGCAGTAACGATATCGCGAACCTCAGGTTGCCGGCCAAGACGTTTGTCGACCAGAAGACCAACGAGGTGTATGTCGCCGACGGCTACGGCAACCATCGCGTGATCGTGTTCGACGCCGAGACCGGCCAGTACAAGCGGCATTGGGGCGCTTACGGCCACAAACCCGACGACGCCGACATGGGTAGATACGATCCCAAAGCGCCGCCGCCCCAGCAGTTCCGCAATCCGGTGCACTGTGCCGAACTCTCGAACGATGGTTTGTTATATGTCTGCGACCGCGCCAACGATCGGATCCAGGTGTTCAAGAAGGACGGCGCTTTCGTGAAGGAAGTATTCCTTGACAAAGATACCCTCGGCTCAGGGTCGGTATGGGATATCGCCTTCTCCCGAGACGCGCAGCAGAAGTACATCTACGTCGCCGATGGAGAGAACGACAGAGTGCACATTGTGGACCGGCAATCGCTCGAAGTGCTGACCAGCTTCGGCGAGGGTGGCCGCCAACCGGGTGAATTCTACGGCGTCCACAGCATTGCCACCGATTCCAAGGGCAACATCTTCACGACCGAAACCTACCGGGGCCAGAGAGTGCAGAAGTTTGTTTACAGGGGTCTCGCGCCGGTCACAGTGAAGGATCAGGGCGTCGTCTGGCCCAAGTCCAGGGTTCGTTAGCGAGCACCCTCCTGCTCGCAGCTCTCCAGCGCACGATGCCACAATCCGGAGGACAAAGTTGGGTGAAAGCACCCAAGCCTCGATGCAATCTCGGCTCAGATTCATCGACATAGAGTTGCCTTGCCGAAACGGAACCGCGCTTGCACGCTGTTATTGCAGGAGGAAGGCACTCTGACGGAAGTGGAGGAGCCCAAAACCCGAGTCGGCGCGGGCCGGCGAGCTGGCTGAATAATCCTATGTTCGAACGCAAACGTTGGATTTTGTTTCTTCTGTTGATCGTGTTGTTGCTGATGATCCTGGCCGTCCCGGTGGGTGGACGAAAGACGCGCCCGATCGCGACGCCAGGCGACCAGACCTTCTCCGGGAAAGTCGAGTCCATGAATGAGCACACCTGCGAAATCTGCAAGTGGGTGGAAGTCTCGGCGACGATAAGGACCGGCGCCGAACTGCTTGAGGCCAGGCTGGGGCCGAAAACCTTCCTCGAGAAACGTCATTTCTATCCTTCGGTCGGAGACACGATCGAAGTAACAGGGCTCCGGTTCACGGAGCGAGGCAAGGAAGTCGTCCT
>JBGPHB010000354.1:0-5657 GCA_041484155.1 Bryobacteraceae bacterium | reverse complement strand
CTCAGATCAATGCAGGCACGGGTTTTCCTTTGACGCCGGTTTACCTGGCGGCGGCCCCCGGCACAGGCGTCATCGGAACCATCCGTCCTGACGCAACCGGCGCCCCTCTGTACGACGCCCCCGCTGGTCTGCACCTGAACCCGGCCGCGTTTGTGGCTCCGAAGGCCGGCAGTTGGGGAAATGCTCAACGCAACTCCATCACCGGTCCGCCGCAATTCACGCTCAATGCGTTCCTCGGACGAACGTTTCAGGCCACCGACCGCATCAGCATGGACTTTCGTATCGACGCCTCCAACGCCCTGAACCACGTCACCTACCCCAGTTGGATCACCACCGTCAACAGCCCGCAATTCGGATTGCCCGTCGCGGCCAATGCCATGCGCAGTATTCAAACTACTTTGCGAGCGAGGTTCTAAGATGAGACTTCTGGTCGGCTGTTTGTTTGTTGTTAGCGCGTTCGCCCAGCAAGTCGGCCAGAACACAACGCCTGGAGCGCCTCGCGAGGCCACGTTTCAAGCCAACGCTCAGTTGGTGATCGAAACCGTTACGGTCAAGGACAAAGACGGCAAGGCAGTGGTCGGTCTCACGGCCAAGGATTTCACGGTCACCGAAGACGGAGTCGCGCAAACCATCCGCTTCTTCGAATACCAGCAGCTACAGAACACCGCGGAAACGCCCGCGACGCCGATTAACTCGCGCGCCTTCCCCTTCGCCAAGCTCACCCGCACTCAGATTGCGCCCGAACCGCCCGGCGATTTGCGCTATCGGGATCGTCGCCTGCTGGCCCTGTACTTCGATATGACCGCGATGCCGCAGCCGGATCAGTTGCGAGCTTTCGACGCCGCGCGGAAGTTCATCACCACCCAGATGACGGCTGCCGACTTGATGGCGGTGATGATTTTCTCCAACGGGTCCGTGCAAGTGGTGCAGGATTTCACGGGCGATCGCGAATTGCTGTCGCGTGTGATTCAGACCCTGGTAGTGGGTGAAGACGAAGATGCCGCCGGCGGCACCAACGATGCATCCAGCGCCGATACCGGCGCCGCTTTTGGCCAGAACGACGCCGAGTTCAACATTTTTTTCACGGATCGCCAGTTGTCGGCGCTGCAAACCGCGGCATCGATGCTGGGGCGTCTGAACGAGAAGAAGTCACTGATCTATTTCGCCAGCGGCTTGCGGCTGAATGGCACCAACAATCAGGCCCAGCTCAGCGCCACCATCAACGCCGCGATTCGCGCCGGCGTTTCGTTCTGGCCGATTGACGCCCGCGGCCTGGTGGCGCAAGCCCCGCTGGGCGATGCTTCAAGAGGCTCGCCCGGCGGAGCCGCCATGTACTCCGGAGGCGCGGCGCAGGCCTTCGCTTCCAACTTCCAGCGTTCGCAGGACACGCTCTATACGCTAGGAGTCGACACGGGCGGAAAGGCGCTGCTCGACTACAACGATCTCGCACAGGGAATCGTACAGGCGCAGCAGGCCACGTCGAGCTACTACATTCTGGGTTACTACGCCAGCAACACCAATCCCGACGGCAAGTTCCGCCGCATCAAGATCACGCTCAATAACGGCAGCTCTGCCACGCTCGATTACCGCCAGGGTTACTTCGCCACCAAGCAATTCACCAAATTCACCCAGGCCGACAAAGAGCGCCAGTTGGAAGACGCCCTCATGCTGGGCGATCCGGTAACCGAGCTCACCATAGCCATGGAGCTGAATTATTTCCAGTTGAACCGTGCCGAATACTTCGTTCCTATCGCCGTCAAGATTCCCGGCAGCGAACTGGCGCGAGCCCGCCGCGGCGGCGCCGAGCGCACGCTCATCGATTTCATCGGCGAAATCAAGGACGATTTCGGCACCACCGTTTCCAACGTGCGCGACAAGGTCGACATCAAACTGAGCGACTCCACTGCCGCGGAGCTCGCCCGCCGGCCCATCGAATACGACACTGGTTTTACCCTTTTGCCCGGCAAATACAAGATGAAATTCCTGGCCCGCGACGCCGAAACCGGCCGCATCGGAACCTACCAAGCGACCTTTACCGTCCCCAACCTGAACAAGGAAGAAAAGCGCATCCCCATCAGCTCCGTGGTCCTCAGCAGTCAGCGGGTGGATATGAAGGAAGCGATCTTCAACGCGGGCAAGGACAAGAACCAGGCCGCGCAAAGCGTCAACCCCTTGGTGCAAGAAGGCCGGAAGCTCATCCCCTCAGTGACGCGCGTATTCAGCAACACCAAGGAGATGTACATTTACCTGCAAGCCTACCAGCAGGGCCTGGAAACCGTGCAGCCGCTTTTGTCTTTCGTCACGTTCTACCGCGGAGACGAGAAGGTGTTCGAGACCGCTCCTCTGCAAATGACCGAAGGGCTGAACAACCGTGTGAAGACGGTGCCGCTGAAGTTCAGCTTCCCCCTCGAAAAGCTAGCGCCCGGCGAGTACAACTGCCAGGTAACGGTGCTCGATCCCAAGAGCCGGAAGGCGGCATTCTGGCAGGCTCCGGTGATGATCGTGGAGTAGCCGAATCGCCATTGCGTTCGTAAGTTATTGAAGAATTGTTAGCGCTGAATCGAACGGGTTACGTGTCGTGCTGCCCTGTGCTGTCTTGCGCTGAGTCGTTGCATCGCGGTTCAGATCGTGGGGTGACGCAGGGCCGTTCCCTGCCCTGGTCGCCCGTCGTGTGATCTCGGTGTGATCTCGCCGAAACAACCACGGACCGATGGTGATATGATCACCTTTCGCATACTGGAGAAATCGATGCGCCAGATAGCCTTCAGTTTTCTGACAATATGCACTCTGCTCGTCGCCCAGAACCCAGTTCAACGCGTTCAAGACGTCCGCACAATCTACGTTGATTCATTTGGCACCGGAGAAGGCGCCGACGTGATAAGAAGCAAGGTTATCACTCGCCTTGTAAAGGCCGGAAGATTTGAAGTGCTTCAGAGTCCGGAGAAGGCGGACGCTATCTTAACGGGAGCCAGTTCAGTAACGAAAACGAGCCACTATTCAGCCACCAATGGAGAGAACGGGAGCGCGTCGGGAGGGACTAGCTATCATGCAACAGCAGGCATTCAGCTAATTAACAGGGATCAAAAGATTCTCTGGGCCGATGATGCATCGAACCGTCTCTTCGCACATAGTGCAAGCTCAAGCCTCGCTGACAAGATTGTGAAAGACCTTCTGAAAGCGACGCAGCAGCCAAACAAGAAGTAGTCAAACGCACTCACATCCGGGAAGATGTGGCGTACGACGGCACACGTTATAATTGGCCCTGAAGGAGGTGACGCCAGTGACCAAGATAACTTCTTGGCTCGTGACTAGCCTCCGTTTCCGATTGTGCAGGTAGCGGCACGGAGGAATACAACCGACCCAGGCTACGGTCAGCCCGTTATCTGCCGACGCGCTCATGGGGCGTCGCACTTGCCGAGAGGCATCAAAGCAGGCCAATTGGAAACCTGGGCGTAGGAAACATCCCAGCTCGGGATGGGCTCGTGGCCAGTCGGATTCTGGGCCCCGCCGTCAAGGGTTGGCTCGGTCGCGCAAGCTTACCGGTGGCTGTCGGCACGTCTGGCAGTCCTGGATAGCCATTACTCGTGCCGGGCCATCCTGGAACATTCCAGCAGAGCCTGTTCGGCACTCCAACAAACGGAAACAAGAATATAGTAGAATGTTTTTTAGGAGTCTTGCCATGCTGTCAAACCTGATCAGATGGGGTGACCGCTTGTTCACCGAGCCTGCCGTCTTAGCGTATTCCCTGCCAGCGCCGACCGTGGCCGGGTTATACATGGTCATGACGTTCGACCCAGCTTGGACACCACTACCTTACAGGCCGATCTATGCCGGGAAAACCTCCGATTTCTCGGATCGCGTCGGCTACGGCCACGAGAAGTATAGCGAATGGCTGCGTAGCGCGGGATATGGCTCGACACTCTATATCTCGTTCCATGCCATCGCTTCAGATTATGAGCGATCGTGGGCCGAACAGCAGTTGTTCGACCAATATCATCCGCCATGCAACCGAAACAATCCATCGGTAGGTCTCTCGACACGCTATGAACGCGGTCCGGTTCCCTCCGCTGATTGGGGCGCACTAGGACGGTACAGGATGGGACTGCGGGTAGGCGAAACGGGCTGGTAATTTGGACGCAGATGTCACCATGGCAGTAGCCATGGAAGACATTGAAAACGACGCATTCGCCGAACAGTTCGGCGAAACCCTCATCTGTGCCGATCTGTGCCGCTACATCAGGATGCCGGAACACAGGCTCCAAACGCTTGAACGTCTGGGCGGCGCACCCGACGTTTCGTAATGGCATTCAAACGTTCGAGACCGGGGCCGTGGACGCCCGGCTGCCCGGCCAAGGAAGTGAACCCTCGAAACGCTTCAGGAACAAACCCCGTCCTAGCGGTGAATCGCAGCCAGCGCTGGACCGCGCGGCCTAATCCTACTTCGGGGCTTTCACGATCGTCGCGATGAAATGAGGATTGGTGCCGCACGTATACGTCTGGCTCCGGCCGTTCCAGTGCACCTCAAGAAGGTCGTTGGCGATCTTAGTTCTTCGGGTCGCATATGCGCCGACGATTTCGTCGTAGGTCAGTCCGGCTTTGGCCGCCAACGCCCTCAATAGGGCCTCGGCTTGTCGCCAGGTGAGCCGGCCAACGTCAACCTTCCTCTCGTAGATCTTCGTTGTTGAATCGTACCCTCGTATGTGCCATTGCGTCTTCGGAATCTTCGGCGTGTTCATGTGCGGTCACTTCTTGTGCGCCTTCAAGTACGCTTCCAGCGTATCGATCACAATCTAAGTGGTCGTTCGTGACTCGTTGATCGCAAAGATACGGAGCCGTTTCTTCAATTCCGGGCCGATGTGGTTCACGGTACTGGCCGCCCGGCATTGCGTATAGCCGGTCAACGGGAGGCTCGATGACTGGCTAAAGAAGAGCGCCTCGCTAGTCTGACCGTCGGCGCGCCGGGCGAGTACAACTGCAGGTAAAGGTTCTGGATCCCAAGAGCCGGAAAGCTGCATTCTGGCAAGCTCCAGTGATCGTCCAGTAGCCGAATCGCCTTTGCGTCTCTGCGGCGTACTCGGAAGGTTTGCTGACGCCTGCACTTCCGAGTAAAATGCAGAGTTGTGGATCTGGTGACCCTCCTCAGCCGGCAAGAAGGCAAGACGCTGGAGTTCAAGCGCGATCTTTCCTCCCCGGAAGGCGTTCTGAAAGCTATTGTGGCGTTCGCAAATACTTCGGGCGGCGTCATCGTGCTTGGAGTTGAGAACGGCACGAGGAAGGTCACGGGCATCCACGACGTGCTGGCTGAAGAAGAGCGCCTCGCTAGCCTGATTGCCGATAGCGTTTCTCCAAAGTTGGTTCCCTCCATGGAGGTAATGCCGTGGAGAAGGACTCAGATATTGGCGGTCGAGATCTATCCGAGCCCCAATCGGCCACATTACCTCAATCGATTGGGCCCGGCGGAGGGCGTTTTCGTCCGCGTGGGGTCAACGAACCGGCGGGCTGATTCATTCCTCATCGAAGAGATGCGGCGCTACAACCAGGTCTCCTCGTTCGACGAACAACCGATGCCGGATTTGAACTCGGAAGCGATCGACTTCCGAGCTGCTTCCGAGTTCTTCAAGCCCATTCGGAAACTGACGCCCCACGGGCTACAGAGT
>JBGPHB010000353.1:0-5660 GCA_041484155.1 Bryobacteraceae bacterium | reverse complement strand
GGTGGCGGATCGTACGACGGTCGCGGCGGTGATCGTGTTCGACTGAAAAGCCGCCACTCATCGAGCAGCGAGGTGAAAAGATCGGCTGGCAGGCGAAACCGCCTGCCCCACGCCTTCGCACGTTGAGGGGCAAGGTGGGGCAGACGGTTTCGTCTGCCGTGTTCTCAGGGAGCGGTTTGAGGATGATTCATCATCCTGTAGTGAATCCGGTACGGCCCGTATGTCGCGCGGCATACGATTAACATCAGGACGGCGGCGCCGGCTATCGTCAGCGCGATCGATGCGCCGATCATCTTTTCGCTGTGGAACAGATAGTCGTTGAACACCCCGGGCAGAAGCGGACCCAGGCTCAACCCACCCAGGTTAAGAATGAAAAGATACAGGGCCGAGACCTGCCCGCGAACCTGATTCGGAAAGATGCGCTGCAGGGCCGCCGCCGACGTCCCCATCGGCAGAGCATCAAAGAAGATTCCCGGTGCCATCAACGCGAGAGTCCATTCCGGCCGCGGAGCGAGCATCGCCAAAGGAAGAAGAAGAAAGGTGCCGATTGCGCTCAACACGGCGACTTTCAATGGCCCCTCGCAGATTCCCTGTCTCTGCCAGCGATCGCTCAGCCGGCCCCCTACGTACATCCCGAGGCAGCCAAAGCTCACCAGGATCAAGCCCAGCGCCCTGCCGGACTGGCCCGGCGTCCAACCGTGTACCCTCTGGAAAAAAGTTGGAATCCACGCCGTGAGTCCGTAAGTGCTGGTGGACTGAAACACCATCCCCAGCGAGATCCCGGCGACGGATTTCCAGCGCCGGCCCATCTGCGCGAACGACTCGGCAAAACTAACTTTGACGGGCTGGCCGGCCGTAGTCAGCAGCAGATTCCGGCGCAACGGCTCTCTGACGGTATAGATCAGCAGGGCGAACAGAACACCAGGCGCCCCCACTACCAGGAAGGTGACGCGCCACGATGCGATCGCACCCAGCACGGGCACAACCACGGTGGGCGTTCGCGCCAGGACATCCACGACTGTCCCGCCAACCAGATAGGCGAGGCTGGAACCGAAGAAGACACCCATGTAGAAAATGCTGATCGCGACGCCCAGGCGCCCTTCGGGAAAATAGTCGGAGATCAGCGAATACACTGCCGGGGAGAGGGACGCTTCGCCCACACCCACGCCGATGCGAGCCAGAAACAGCGACCAGAAACTCTTGGCAACGCTGCATAGCCCTGTGAAAAAGCTCCACACGATGACGCCGGCCGCCATCAGGTTGCGCCGGTTGCGCGTATCCGCGATGCGACCCAGCGGCAGTCCCATAAATGTGTAGAACAATGCGAACGCCAGACCCTGCAGGAGCCCGATGCGGGTATCGCTGATGTGAAGATCGCGCTTGATCGGTCCCACCAGCAGGCTGAGAATCTGGCGATCCACGAAGGAAAGCGTGTACACGGCCGTGAGCGCCCACACCACGTACCACGCATAGCGGAGGCTGGGCTGAGCTGCGTTCTGCGTGTTCGCGCGAGATGGAGTCATGCGGCCACCTTCCTGAGGAACCTCAGGATCTTAGCACGTGGCCTGGCGGCATGCAATTCAGCGGCTCATAAAGAACTCGCCGCCCCAGGTTCTCCCGGCGGCGGCAAGGCTCTAGAAGCTTCTCTCTCCCGAAAGCTATCAGTTAGAACTGGAACCGCGCCACCAGTTGTCCTTGCCGCGGGTACAGCACGATTAGGGTGGGATTCGTGTTGACCCAGCCGAAACCTCCCGAATTTAGGCCCGTTGTCTTGTTGACGAGCTGTGTGGACGCGTATGTCTGTCCGGGGCCCTGCCCGTTCGTCGCGTTGGGTATCCCAGCGCGATTGAACAGATTGGTGAATTCCGCCCGAACGTTCAGGCTGGCCTTTTCCAAAATCCGGAACGTACGGCCGAAAGCCATGGTTTCCGACGGACGGCGTTGATAGCGATAATCACTGTAGTAAGCTGCGGACGTGCCGAACTGGCCGGCCGCCGGGTTGGACCAGGCCGCCTGATTCAACACGAATGTCTTGCTGGGATCGAAGCAGTGGCAGTTCAGGTCGGCCGTTAACAGGGGCTGGCCTGGCACGCGGTTGGCAAAGGTAGTGCGCCCAAGCACCTGGGTCAGGTTGTTGGCGGCGGCGGGAGCCTCGATGGGCAGTCCGCTGCCATAACGCACGCCAGCGCTGAGAGTCCAGTCGCGGGCGGCCCAGGACAGAGCTTTGTTTGTGTTCATCTTGGGCGTCACGTACGTCGCAGAAAAAACCCACAGGAAAGGTTGATCGAAGCCCGAAAGATACTTGTTCTGCTGGCGGTTGAACACGTCGTTAAACGCGGGAGCAATCGCCTGGAAGAAGCCGACGTCCTCTTCTGAACCGATCACTTGCTGCTTGGCCCAAGTGAAGGACGACTGCATGTCCAGGCGGTGGGAGAGCCGCTTGGTCACCTTAGCTTGCAGTGAGTTGTACCAGGTATCACCGAGCGGATCCCACAGACGAAGGATGCTGGTGTATTCGGGGAACGGCCGGATTGCCTGGAACACAGTCTGGCTGGATGGGAAGGTTGCGTAGGGCTTCGTGAACCCACGGGCGACCGCTTGCGGAGAAGTGATCGGCGAAGTCAGCAGCGCCAGATCGGCCGGGCTGTTGATGTCGATTCCACGCAACTTGAGATAGTCTCCGGTCACTCCGTTGTCGCTGACGCAGCCATTGCACTGCCACCACGCCCCGCGGTTGCCGACATAAGCCGCTTCAACCAAGAGGCCGTGGACCACCTCGCGCTGCAAGCCGATACTCCACTGGAACATTCGGGGCGGCCGGCCGGCGTTCCGATCGAAGTAGTTCAGTGTCCCGGCGGGGATGCCCAGGTAGGGCTGCTGGCCCGGATCGAAATTGGGGAAGGTGACCTTATAGGGCAAGCCGTTTTTTAAGAGGTACGCGGGGTCGCCGAAGGCGGGCGCGGAGTACGGCAGGTTCGCGCCCACGGCATAAGACTGGAAGTTGTTGCCCGGGGTTCTACCGTAGGAAACGCCCACTCCCACGCGCAAGACCGTCTTGGGCGTCACTTGGTAGGCCACGCCCAGGCGGGGCCCGAAGGCCCACGGATAGTTGTGTGCGAAGTCGCACTTGCAGGTGGCCTCAAAAATGGTGCCGCCCGGCAAGTTACCGGCGCCCGGATTAGGTGTCGACGCCGACATGTTGTTCTGGCGGCCGTACTCCTCTTTCAGGTAGGTTTGGAAGTCATAGCGGATCCCGTAGTCCAGCGTGAGCCTGCGGGTGATCTTCCAGCTATCCTGGGCAAATCCCGCCAGCGATTTCTTCCCCAGGCGAGTATCCGTAAAGACCGAGGTGTACCCGCTGCCGACACGGCCAAGCAGTAGGCTGCCCAAGCCAAACCCGGCTGTACCCGGCAGAGGCTGTCCATTGATGGCTGGATTGGTCGTTTCGGTCGGCGAAAAGGTGATCCAGGGCTCCGCGTAGGTCCGGTTCTGGTTGATAAATCCGTCGATGACCAGATCGCCGCCGAACTTGAAAGTGTGGTTACCCTTCACCCAGGTGAGGCTGATGTTCGCCGTGGGTTTCGGGTTCAGAACGTGGATCAGCGTAAAGGGACCAATTCCGGGGCTATAGCCGCCATTCGCATTGCTCAACCCGGCCAGTGTCGGGATGACGTTGTCGTCGTTCTGGCCCTTCAAGCCGATGCTGGAGGGGTGAAAACCCTCCGCGCCCGCCACTTCGAGATAGTTTTGATAGAGCAGACCCGCGCCCACGTGCAGCAGCAGAGTCGGCCGAATCGTGTAGTCAAAATTGACGCGCGTGGTGTTGGTGACGCTGTTGTAGCCGCGGGCGGACGTGATGGGGTAAGGCATGCCGTCGGCCGCCGGCGTGTTGAGCGAAGTGCGCGCCCAGTACCCGGAAATCTTCATCGTCGTGGTCAGCGAGTGATCCAACTTTATCGACGGCACGCTCGAGACGCGCGGGTTGGTATACGTAGGCAAATAGTTGTTGATGGTTCCCGATAGATTCGGCAAGGGCATGTAGCTCAGGATCTTGGCGCCGACCGGATCCCACTGATCCGAAGGAATGACGTTGTTCGGGAACGGATCCCGCTCTGTGAGGCCGTTCACGATGTGATCCGTGCTGGGATTATAAACCGCGTTTTCCATGATCGGACGGCCCAGCGGGTCGGTTCCCAGCGTACGGCCCGTCAAGTCCTGGCTCAGATTGCCGCTGTGCATGAGTTCGGTGGGAACGCTCTTGAACGAATTGTTGATGATCTGAGTTTCCCGGAACTGCTCGAAGTTGAAAAAGAAGAAAGTCTTGTCGTGACCGTTGTAGACTTTGGGAATCCAGATCGGTCCGCCGAACGAAAACCCGTAATCGTTCCTCCGCACGCGCGGCCGGAGGAGGTGGCCGTTCCCGTCGCTGGTGAACGGCACGCCGGCATTGAGGGCTTCGTTTCCGAAATAATCGTAGCCGCTGCCATGGAACGCATTGGTGCCGCCGCGCATGGTGAGGTTGAACACGCCGCCGCCGGCCTGTCCGTATTCCGCCGCGTAATTACTGGTTTGAATCGCGAATTCCTGGATCGCATCCACGCTGGGCTGGGTCCAGGACTGGGTCGTCCACAACGAGGTACTGGCTTCCTGTCCTTCCACCCTGAGGCCCATCGTATTGCTGGGCGTGCCGTTGATGCGAATGCTGGAATCGGGACGCCAATCCGCGCCCGGAAGCACAGCGAGTACCGCGTAAGGGTTTCGGAGCCCGGTCCCGGAAACTCCGCTAGCCGCGCTGCCGATCCCGAGAATAGGGAGGCTGTTCAGAGTGTCCGAGGTGACGTTGTAGCTCAACTCGCCGCTTTCGGTTTTTAGCAGGGGCACAGCCTCGGTCACGGTCACCGATTCAGTGGCGGAGCCGACTTCGAGGGCCGCGTCCACGCGTACGGTCTGCGCCACTGGCACCAAAATGTTCTGCCGCACGAATTTCTTGAATCCCATTACGGTCACCGTGACCTCGTAAGTGCCCGTGGGCAATTGGGCCAGCGTGAAGTTCCCGGTGCCTGAAGTGGCGGCCGGGTACAGGATGCCGGTATCCACGTTCTTGGCCTCAACGGAGGCGCTAGCAACCACGGCGCCTGCCGGATCTGCCACGGTACCGGTGATCGTTCCGCGATCGTTTTGGCCAAAAACGGCCAAAGCAAGCATACCGCTACACACCGCAATCTTTAGTGAGCGCATAACCCTACCTCCTCAAACTTGTATTGGGCCCCCAACTAACCATGCCACTCAAGACCCAAAGCTTCGGTAAGTATACCGGAAGGCAGCCGAATACGTCAAGGACTACAGGGCCTTTCAGTCGCTTTCGTTCTGAGAAAATCCTCAGCTTTTCGATAGAATTGCATGCAGCTACGGCCGCGTGATACGATCCTGAATACAGTAGAGGAGGTACATGGAATTGAATCGCCCCGCACGCAAGTCTCACGCTGGCACTTCCGCGGAATTCTCCTCCCAAACCGGGCGCACTCTATTGAATTTGAGAGAGATGTTGCTGAGAGGCGACTTTCTGCCGGGCGAGCGGATTTCCGAACTTCCCATGGTTGCCCGGCTGGGAGTCTCCCGGACGCCGATCCGTCTTGCGCTCGACCGCCTGGCGCATGAAG
>JBGPHB010000352.1:0-5661 GCA_041484155.1 Bryobacteraceae bacterium | reverse complement strand
CGCTGATCGGTTTCTTGGCCCCGCCCGGAGGCGATTCGAATCCGCTTCCACTCATGATGAAGGGCGGCAGCTTGCACGGCATCGGCGTGGGCAGCACCAAAATGCTCGAGGATCTGGTCCGGGCAATCGAAGTCAATGGAATCAAGCCGGTCGTCGACAAGGTCTTTCCGTTTGACAAAGCGGCAGACGCTTTCCGTCAGCTTGCGTCTGGGGACTTCGTGGGAAAGACCGTGATCGCGCTTTAAGGGGGGAGGTTGCAGGCGAGCGCCTGCGTTACACGCCCCAGCAGTAGTCTTCTACGGCGCGGGAGATGGTTTGGTCTTTTTCGCTGAGGCGCATGACTTCGAGGCGTAACGCGTCCACGAGCGCGAACCAGCTTGCTTCGATCACGTTTTCGGAGACGCCAACGGTGGCCCAACTGCGGCGGTGATCGGACCACTCGACCAGCACCCGGACACGCGCGGCTGTACCCTTCTTGGCGTCGAGGACGCGGACTTTGTAGTCGGTCAGGCGGACCTCGGCGATCGACGGGTAGAGCGTCGCCAGGCACTGCCTAAGGCAGAGGTCGAGCGCGTTCACGGGGCCGTTGCCGCTGGCTGTGGCGGAGTGGACGCCGTCGTGAGCCCTCAGCGTCACCGTGGCGGTGGAACCGGTCGACTTGGTGGTGACTTCGTAGCTCACCACTTCGAACAATTGCAGGCCGGGATTCAGCGCTTCGCGCACTAACAGCTCGAAGGTTCCCTCGGCGGCTTCCAGCTCATAGCCCTGGAATTCCATCTGCTTGATGCGGTCCAGCAGTTCGCGCCGGGCGGTGTCGTCCAGACGCTCCTCCAGGCCGTGCTGTTTGAGCTTATATAAGATGCTTCCCCGTCCCGACAGATCGCTCAACAGAACGCGCTGCCGGTTGCCGACCAGTTTGGGGTTGATGTGCTCGTAGGTCGCGGCGTCCTTGAGCACCGCGCTCACGTGCACGCCGCCTTTGTGGGCGAACGCGCTGTGGCCCACGTAGGCTTGCTCGCCGCGCAGCGGCAGGTTGGCCAGCTCAGCGATGAAGCGCGAAGTCGCCGTGAGATTAGCCAGACGCTCTTTCCCGATGGTGGTGTGGCCGAGCTTCAACTCCAGGTTGGCGATGATCGACGTAAGGTTGGCATTCCCGCAGCGCTCGCCATAGCCGTTCATGCAACCCTGGACGTGCGCGAACCCCTGACCCACCGCGGCCAGCGTGTTCGCCACGGCCAGTTCGCAGTCATTATGCGTGTGAATGCCCAGCAGGCCGTCAAAGCGTTTCCGCACATCGGCACACACTTCGGCCAGGCGGTTGGTGATGGTGCCGCCGTTGGTATCGCACAAAACTAGAACATCGGCGCCGGCTTTGGAGGCCGCTTCCAGCGTTCGCAGCGCGAAATCGCGGCTGGCGTGGTAGCCGTCGAAGAAGTGTTCGGCGTCATAGACCACCTCTTTGCCGTTGGCTTTCAGATACCGCACCGTATCCGAGATGAGTTGCAGATTCTCCTCTTCGGTGATCCCAAGAGCGCGATGCACGTGCAAATCCCAGCTCTTCCCGAAAATGGTGACCACCGGCGTGCCGGATTCAATCAGCGCCTGGACGCTCGCGTCCTGCTCCACGGAATTGCGCGCGAAGCGAGTCGCGCCGAAAGCTACCAGGCGGGCGTGCTTCAGATTCAGATCCTTCGCGCGGGCAAAGAATTCCTTGTCGCGCGGATTCGATCCCGGCCAGCCACCTTCGATGTAATCGATCCCCAGCTCGTCCAGCTTGTGGGCGATCAACAGCTTGTCGTCTGCGGAAAAGCTCAGAGCTTCGCCCTGCGTGCCGTCTCGAAGCGTGGTGTCAAAGGTAAAGATCCGCATAAACCCTCACTGAGCTCCTTACTGACCTGCGGGTACTCCTACTTCCTTTTTCTTTTTCAGGAACGACATCATCTTGCGCAGCTCCGCGCCCACTTTTTCTATCGGCTGATTCTGGCCCGCCTCGCGCATGGCGAGAAACTTTTTACGGCCGGCTTTGTTTTCGTTGATCCACTCGCGTGCGAACTGGCCCGACTGGATCTCGCTGAGAATCTTCTTCATCTCGGCGCGGGTCTCGTCGGTCACGATGCGAGGTCCGCGGGTGTAATCGCCGTATTCGGCCGTGTCCGATACCGAATAGCGCATATAGCTAAGGCCGCCCTCGTAAATAAGATCGACGATCAGCTTCACTTCGTGCAGGCATTCGAAGTAAGCAATTTCTGGGGCGTAGCCGGCCGCTACCAGAGTCTCGAAGCCGGAACGGATCAGCTCGCTCACTCCACCACACAGCACCGCCTGTTCACCAAACAGATCGCTTTCGGTTTCTTCCTTGAACGTGGTTTCAATCACGCCGGCTTTCAGGCAGCCCAGTGCCAGCGCGTAGGCGAGGGCTTGCTCATGGGCTTTGCCGGAAGGGTTCTGATGCACGGCGATCAGGCCGGGCACACCGACGCCCTCGGTGAACAGTTCACGGACGCGGTGGCCGGGGGCTTTGGGGGCGATCATCGAAACGTCGACATCCTGCGGGGCGGCGATCTGGCCGAAGTGGATGTTGAATCCGTGGGCGAACATCAGGGTCTTGCCGGCCTTAAGGTGGGGTCCGATGTCGCTTTGATAGAGGTCGCCCTGGATATGATCGTGGACCAGGACCATGATCACGTCGGCGGCTTTGGTCGCATCGGCGGTCGAGAGGACACGCAGACCGGCGGCTTCGGCTTTGGGCCAGCTCTTGCTGCCTTGGTACAGACCGACCACCACGTTCACGCCGGAGTCGCGCAGATTCAGGGCGTGGGCGTGGCCTTGGCTGCCGTAGCCGATGATGGCGACGGTTTTGCCTTTCAGCAGGGAAAGGTCGCCGTCTTTTTCGTAAAAGCTTCTAGCCATTCTGGAGGACTCCTTCTTCTCTCTGCACTGGCGGGGCCAGCTTGATCTTCTTGGACTCGAGCGATACGGCGACCAGGCCGGAGCGGGTCACTTCGATTTCGCCGTAGGCGCGCATGACGTCGATGAACTCGTCGAGCTTTTCGGGGTCGCCGGTGGCTTCCAGGGCGAAGCCTTCTACTGAAGAATCGACGGCGCGGGCGCCGAAGATTTCGGCTTCCTTGAGGATCGCGGTGCGGTTCTGCATGGTGGAGCGCACGCGGAGGAGCATCAGCTCACGGCGGACGGCGGGGGATTCCGTGAGATCGGCGGCTTGGAGCACGTTGATTAACTTGTTCATCTGTTTGATTAGCTGGGCGCGCTGGGCGGGTTCGATGTCTACTACGATGCTCATGCGGGAGAGTTCGGGGTCTAGGGTGCGGGCTACTGTGAGGCTTTCGATGTTGTAGCCGCGGCCGGTGAGTAAACCTGTCACGCGCATCAGGGCGCCGGGTTTGTTTTCCATCAGGACGGAGATTAGTTGCAGCATGGGGTATCCAAGAAAAAATGTTTCACGCAAAGACGCAAAGGTCGCAAAGAAGACATCACGCGACCTCCACGGGTTGGGGAGCGCCTAGGACCATTTCGTTGATGGCGCCGCCGGCGGGGACCATGGGGTACACATTCTCAAAGGGCGTGACGCGGACGTTTAGGAGATAGGGGCCCGGCTCGCGGACGCAGTCTTCCAGGGCGCTGCGGAGTTCGCGGGGGCTCTCTACCGTGCGGCCTTTGAAGCCGTAGGCGCCGGCTAGCTTCTCGGGGTCGGGGAAGCCTTCCAGCTCCACCGCACAGAGGCGGTTGTTGTAGAAGAGCTCCTGCCATTGGCGCACCATGCCTAGGTAGCCGTTGTTCATCACGATGATTTTCACGGGGAGGGCGTGGTTGGCTATGGTTGCTAGTTCGGGGATCGACATCTGGAAGCCGCCGTCGCCTACCAGCGCGAAGACCAGCTTGTCGGGTCTGGCGAACTGCGCGCCGATGGCCGCCGGCAAGCCGAAGCCCATGGCGCCCAGGCCGCCGGAGTTGATCCACTGGCGGGGATGGTTAAAGCGGACGAATTGCGCGGCCCACATCTGGTGCTGGCCGACGTCGCTGGCTACGATCGCCTCGCCGCCGGACAAACGGTCAATCTCTGACACGAGGTGCTGCGGCTTGATCTCGCTCGTCGAGGTTTCCGGCTCCAGCGGATGCTCTCGCTGCCATTCCTTGATCTGCCCCCACCACTTGGCGCGGGCCGGGGCGTTCGTGCCCTTGAGCTCGCTCGCGGTTTCTTCAAGCGCCTGATTCAGACGCTTGATGACGCGCTTGACGTCCCCGACAATCGGCACATCAGGCACGCGGATCTTGCCGATTTCGGCGGGATCGATGTCGACGTGGATGATCTTGGCATGCGGGGCAAATGCCGCCAGGCGGCCCGTCACGCGATCGTCGAACCGGACTCCTAGCGCGACCAGCAGGTCCGTATCGGTCATCCCCATATTCGCGGCGTAGCTGCCGTGCATGCCGGGCAGACTGATGAAGTTGGGATGCGTACTCGGCAAACCGCCCAGGCCCATCAGCGTACACACGGCGGGTGCGTCGACCAGCTCGACCAGCGCGCGCAAATCTTCGGACGCATCGGCGGCGATGATTCCTCCGCCTGCGTATATGAAGGGGCGTTGCGCCTCCCAGATCATCTGCGCCGCGCGGCGGATTTGGCCCACGTGGCCTTCCGTGTAAACCTTGTAGCCGGGCAGATGGATGGTTGAGACGGGGGCGTAGTGGCCTTGAGCTTGAAACACGTCCTTAGTAATGTCTACAAGGACGGGGCCGGGCCGGCCGCTCGCGGCGATATGGAAGGCTTCGTGAATGGCCTGCGGCAGATCGGCCAGGGTCTTGACCAGGAAGTTGTGCTTGGTGCAGGAGCGCGTGATGCCGAACGTGTCGGCTTCCTGAAACGCGTCGCTGCCGATCAGCTTGCTGGTGACTTGCCCGGTGATCGCAACCACGGGGATCGAATCCATCATGGCGTCGACCAGGCCCGTGACCAAGTTCGTGGCGCCCGGCCCGGAGGTCGCGCAACACACGCCGACTTTGCCAGTCGCGCGGGCGAATCCTTCGGCGGCGAAGCAGGCGTTCTGCTCATGACGCACCAGCACGTGGCGGATCGGAAAATCGTACATGGCGTCGTAGAGCGGTAGCGTGACGCCGCCGGGGTATCCGAAGATGACCTCCACTTTTTCGCGCGCGAGACATTCGAGCACGATTCTTGCTCCGCTCATCAAACTGGCCGACATTGCGTTTCATCCTCCCTAAAGCAAAAAAGCCACTGGCTGAGGGTTTATGTCCCCCGCCCAGTGGCCAAGATTCGTTGATCTACGAAATCGGGCCGTTCAGGCAGGGCCGGATACACCGACCCCAATAATAATGAGCTGAACAAGACCCAGTACGAGTGCGGTAGAGATCCCGATGGTGGAGCGAAGAGCCTGGTTGGGGTTCGTTGACGACATGGTATCTCGTAAATCAGAATACATGAGAAGGATGGTAAATGCAAGTGGGTTCTTAGATTAGAAGTTTTTATGGGTGCATTGAGTGGGGGAGTGGGGAAATCGGCGTTCGAAGCCAATTTGTGGTTTGGTTTGTGTGGGATACGAATTTCTTGATCGCAATCTCTCACGGGCCGGTGGGCCGGACCTCGGGCGGTGGCGCGGTTGGTATGATTTGAATGGACAATCT
>JBGPHB010000351.1:0-5662 GCA_041484155.1 Bryobacteraceae bacterium | reverse complement strand
GTCATCGTTTAACGGTCCGTGTCTCCCAGAACGAAATCCATGCTTCCCAGCGCCGCGATCGAATCGGCGATCAGCTCGCCGCGAAGCATCGTGGACAATACTTGCAGGTTTCCGAAACTCGGCGTCCGCATATGGATGCGGTAGGGCTTCGAGGTCCCGTCGCTCACAATGTAGTAGCCGATCTCACCGCGCGGCGCTTCGATGCACTGGTAGATCTCGCCTGCGGGGACGCGGAAGCCTTCGGTCACGATCTTAAAGTGATAGATGAGCGCCTCCATCTGGGTCTTCATCTTTTCGCGGTCCGGCAGCACCACGTGTGGCGCGTCGGCGTGCCACGGGCCGTCGGGCATGCCTTCCAGCGCCTGCGTGATGATGCGGGCGCTCTGGCGCATTTCCTCCAGACGCACGCGGTATCGAGCGAAGACGTCGTTTTCAGTGTGTGTCGGGACGACAAAGTTGAACTGGTCGTAGCTCGAGTAGGGCTCGGACTTGCGGATGTCCCACTTCAGGCCGGCGGCCCGGATCATGGGGCCGGTGACGCCCAGGTCCAGCATGGTTTCGAGCGGAACAAAGCCCACCCCCTTGGTGCGGCGCATCCAGATGGGATTCGAATCGAGCAGGTTCTCGTATTCATCCACGTTGCTGGGAAACTCCCGGATGAATTTACCCACGGCTTGCTGCCAGCCGCGCGGCGGATCGAGAGCCAGGCCGCCGACGCGGATGTAGCTGGTCATCATCCGCTGGCCGGAGAACATTTCCACGATGCGCAGGATGTTTTCGCGCTCGCGGAAGCAATAGAAGAACACGCTCATCGCGCCGATGTCGAGCGCATGCGTGCCTAGCCAGACCAGGTGGCTGTTGAGCCGCGAAAACTCGGCCATCATCACGCGCATCCACTGCACGGCAGGCGGCATCTCAATTTGCAACAGTTTTTCGACGGCGAGCGCGTAAACCAGGTTGTTCGAGAGGTTGGCAAGATAGTCGACACGGTCAGTCAGGGTGGTGACTTTATGCCAGTTCAAGTGCTCGCACTGCTTTTCGATGCCGGTGTGCAGAAATCCGATGTCGGGTTCGGCGCGCATGATGGTCTCGCCTTCCAGCTCGATCATGATGCGCAGGACACCGTGCGTCGAGGGGTGCTGCGGCCCCATGTTCAGCGTCATCCGGCGCGGCGCGGCGGGCGTCGCCGGGGTTTCCTCGACGGCTGGTAAGGTTGCTACGTGGTCTTCAGTCACCGGTTTCATAGTTCACTCGCTTGGATAACTGTACTTGTAGCCGTGCACCGGATAATCCTTGCGCAGCGGGTGGCCTTCCCAGTCGGTGGGCATCAGGATCCGCTGCAGGTTGGGATGATTGCTGAAGGTGATGCCGAACATATCGAACACTTCTCGCTCATACCAGTCGGCTCCGCGCCACACGCTAGTGACGGATTCGATCTCGGGATCAGCGCCGCCCAGGCGGGCCTTCAGGCGCAGGCGCTGATTGAGCTCGATCGAGTGCAGGTGATAGATCACTTCGAAGCGCGGCTCCGCCGGGTGCCAGTCCACTGCGGTCACGGCGCTGAGGCGGTTGAATTTTTCGGTTTCCCTGAGGTAGCGGCACAGATCCACGATTCGCGCCGGATCGACGATTAGCGAACGCTCGTTAAACGCGTCGACGGTTTCCAGGATGGCAGAGTGGGTCACTTGTGTTCCTCCTGTGACCAGTCGAGCGCGCCTTTCTTCCATACGTAGAAGTAGCCGACCAGGATCAGCGCGACGAACACCAGCATCTCGAAAAAGGCGAACATCTTCAGCTCGCGATACACCACGGCCCAGGGGTACAGGAACACGGCTTCGATATCGAACAGGATGAAGATCATGCCCACCAGGTAGAATTTGACGCTGAAGCGTTCGCGGGCGGACCCTGTGGGCGCCATGCCGCATTCGTAGGGCGTGTCCTTCTGCGGGCTGCGGGCGCGCTTGCCGAGCAGAGCTGAAACGGCGATCAGACCGGTGGCTACCGCCACCGCGATTGCTATTTGCACCAGGACTGGGAAATAGGTTTGCGGGTAGGTTTCTGGCATCTCTTGGAACTGGGCAGTAACTATTGAATATAATGATCAGCGAAACAAGCTGTCAAACGCACGTTATGAAACCCGCGGAAACAAAGACGATTGAAGTGGTCGTGAACGGCGAGCCGAGGCAGGTTCCGCGGGGGCTAGACGTGGTTGGGCTGCTGGGGTTTTTGGAGATTGATGGCTCGCGGGTGGCGGTGGAGTTGAATCGCGCGATCGTGCATAAGGCGGCGTGGGGGGGGACTTTGGTGACTGAAGGGGCGCAGGTTGAGGTTGTGTGGTTTGTGGGGGGAGGGTGAGGTTGTCGTCGGCCCGCTCCCTTACGGTCGCGGTTCGGAAAGTAGCGGATTGGCAGAGCGCCGACACCGAACCGCGACCGTAAGGGAGCGGGCTGCTTGCGCGATTACTTCCGCGCCTGCTTCGCGAAGAAGTCCAGCATGGGGGCGAAACTGGGTTCGGCTACGCTGACGTGGCTGCCGCCGGGAACTTCCACATACGTGATCGGGGCTTCCAACTTCTTTCCCGCGGCGACCATGGTGCGCGATGCATTCACGTTGACGGTTCGGTCATCGTCGCCATGGACCACGTACTCCGGGATGTTGCGGATCTTCACCATGTCGTCGGGGTTGCCGCCGCCGGAAATGGGACCAAGCGCGGCGAACAGATCCGGGTGGTCTATGGCCGTGCTCCACGTCCCGTAGCCACCCATGGAGTGCCCCATGAGATAGACACGAGCCGGGTCAATCCGGTAATCGCGCTCGACCTCGGCCATCACGTCCAGGACATCCTGCTCCGCCGAGCCACGGTACATAGAGGCGGACTCCCGGCCTTTCGGACACACCACGATGAAGCCCACTCGCTCGGCCTGGACTTTGAGAGCCTCGCGGTAACCGTCGAACATGGAGTTCTCGTCGCCGCCCATACCGTGAAGCGCCACCATCAAAGGTGTTGACTTGGTTCGGTCGTACTGGGAAGGGATGAAGATACGGTACGGCTGGAGCGTCCGGTCCACTGTGGAAAGGTACGCTTTGCGGAAGTCTCCGTGCTTAGCGGCGAACGGATCTTGATTCGCTTCCAGCGCATCGAGAATCGCGTGGGCAGCGGAAAATTCACCGCGGAAGTCATAGCGCAGGGGGCTGGCGCCGCCCCGATCGGTCTGTTCATAGCGTGCGAGCACGTATTCGGCCGTGGGCAACGCTGCATCGCGTTTCTTTACTTTCGCCAGCCGGTCTCGCAACTTTTGCGCCTCGGAGGAGAGCGACTCGACATGCACCGGGAGATCCTTCACGAAAGCGGCGCGAACGCCGGCGGGCGAGGTGCCGTCAGGCAAAGTGAGGCGGACCTCCAGGTTGTAATCGCCAACGGGCGTGTCCGGTATGCTCACGCTGATCGCAAACGGAAGATGCGCGGGATCGACCGGCGCTAGGGGAGCGAGGTTTTTCTCCGCCGGACCGTTCTTGGCAACTGGAACCAGGAACACCGCGGCACTCACTTTCTCGGTCGCGTCGAACTTGGCTGGATACAGGGGAGCGAGCGACCCGGTGACGCGCTTCCCCGGTTCGACCATGGCGTGGTCCAGACGGCCCTGCAGGGACGAGGCCAACTCGACGGCGGGAGTCCAGGGGACACTGTGCATCACCGCCGTGCCTTCGTGATAGCGGCGCATGGCTTCGCCGTACCTGCCGGCCAGGTTCTCCTGCTGGGCCTCCTGGGACAGCCGGTCCGCATCTTTACGTTGCTCGTCGGTGAGTTGCAGGGAAGCTCTCTGAGTTCTATAGCCCACGGACGTGCGAAGTACCAGGCCGGCGTCTTGGGCAAAAACGGAAGAGACCCCTACAACCAGCAAAAGCGGCAAACCACGAAGAAGCATTGGTTGCATGTGAGGGATGCTACCAGAATCCAGGACTTGGAAACAACGCTGGCGGCAGCGAGTAGAAACCCGGACCGAATGCCCTCTTGACACCGCCCTCCAGTCGAGTACAATCGAGAGGTCACCGAAAATCGAGGAAAAACGGAAGTGTCCCGTTATGTTTAAGGCCAAAAAGAGCCGCCCAGAAGCCCAGATCCAGGAAAAAACCTATTCTTCAAGCGAAGTGGCGCAGGTTGCCGGAGTCAGTCTGCGGCAACTGCAATGGTGGGATGAGCGGAAGGTGGTCTCTCCGCGGCACGAGGGGCATCGGCGCGTTTACTTTCCGGCCGAAGTGATCGAAATCACGGTGATCGCCGAGTTGCGGCGCAAAGGGTTTTCATTGCAGAAGATCCGCCGCGTGCTCCGGTTCTTGCAGAGGGAAATGGGGCGGCGTCTGGCCGAGGTCATGCAATCGGCGTCGCATCTTCACCTGGTGACCGACGGCAAATCGATTTACCTCGAGGACCAGCACGACCGCATCATCGACATTCTCAAGAACGCCCGCCAGCCCATGTTCCTGGTGTGTGTCAGCGATCAGGCACGACGACTCACCGAGGTCGAGCGCAAGCCGGCCCGGATGGAACCCGGACTTTCCGCGCGGCGTTCGCGTTTGGGCTAAGCCCGCTCCCTCACGGTCGCGGTTCGGTAACAGCACTGCGCACTCGGCCCCTTATCGAACAGTAGGATTCTTGCTGAAACTGGCAGAGTCTTTCGGGAGCAACGTGGCGCACGCACTTTTGCGTGCCACGTTCACACTCCTGTGAACGCATGGCCAAGCGTTCGCAAGAGTGCGAACGTGGCAAACACGAGTGTTCGCGCCACGATACCGTCCAGGATCGTTTTGGTTCTGGTCCACAGAAAGTTGATACACTGGACGCAGGTGGAGGTCACCGGATGGCGGCTCGTCTCCGTAGTCATTTTCTTGTTCCTCTCTTGGTAGCGCTGTGCTCCATTGGCGCCGGTATTCTTGGCGGCGGCCGCGTTTCGGCCGCGGCGGACGATGAAACCAGCCAGAGTCTGAAGTCGTTCACTCAGGTCTATGACCTGGTCGAGCGGAACTTCGCAGACCCGGTGAAGCCGGACAAGGCGATCTACAACGGCGCGATCCCGGAGATGCTGCGGACGCTCGATCCCCACTCGCACTTCCTGGATCCCAAGGAATACGCATCCAACCGCGAAGATCAGCGTGGGCACTACTTCGGTATCGGCATGATGGTGGCGCAGCACGGCACCAAGACGGTGGTGACGGCGCCGTTCGCCGGATCGCCGGCCTACAAGGCAGGCCTGCGGACAGGTGACGTGATTCTTGAAGTCAACGACAAGCGGACGGACAACCTGGGCGTCGGCGAAGTCGCGGACCTGCTCAGGGGGCCGCGTGGAACGCATGCGCAAGTGACCATCGGCCGGGTGGGCAGCGACAAGCCCCTCACCTTCAATGTCATCCGTGACGCCATTCCGCGTTCCAGCGTTTCCGACGCATTCTGGCTCCGGCCGGGCATCGCCTACATCGAAGTCAAAACCTTCAACGACGAGAACACCAGCAAAGAGATGGAAGACAAGCTCAAGAAGCTGGGCGAAAAGGACATCAAAGGGCTGGTTCTGGATCTACGCGAAAACCCAGGTGGATTGCTGACCGAGGGCATCGAGGTGGCGGGACATTTTCTCAAGAAGAATCAACTGGTGGTGAGCCACCGCGG
>JBGPHB010000350.1:0-5665 GCA_041484155.1 Bryobacteraceae bacterium | reverse complement strand
GTCTTCGCCAAAATCGTAGATGGAGATGATGTTTTCGTGCTTGATGTTAGAGGCCGTGCGGGCTTCCAGAAGAAAGCGGCTCTTGGATTCGAGGTCGGCCGCTGCCGCGGAGCTGAGAATTTTCAGCGCTACCCGCCGGCCGAGCACGCTATCCCGGGCGCGGTACACCTGCGACATGCCACCGCCCAGGAATTGTTCAATCTCGTATTTTCCGACGTGCGAAGGGTGTTCCATCAAGACGGCGCCTTCTGGGCGGCAAGTAGTTTCCGCAGATCCTCGAAAGATCCCGCCGAAACCGCGATGGGTTTATCGTAGCCCTTCACTTGGAGGAGGTGATCGCGGAAGTAGGGGCTGATGACGAAGTCTTTCCCTAGGAGTTGGACGGTTCTGTGTCCGATGGCCACATCGAGGCCAAGCTGACGCGTGCCGCTCTCGATCCGAAAGGCTGCATTGACGACATCCCCGAACGCAGTGTACTCTGTCTGCGTACCGGACCCGGCATTTCCCACGGATGCAATCCCGGTATTCAGGCCCGCGCCGAAGCTCAATCGAAAGGGCAGTGAGTACTTAAGCGCGGAGCTGACTTCGGCGAATTGGGAGACCGCTGCGAGCACCGAACGGATCTGTTCACTTTCGCGGCCGGGGTCGTGGAGCCACGCCGCCATGACAGCGTCGCCGATGTATTTGAGCGCCCAACTTCCGCGCGCCCGGAAAATCTTCGACGCATCTGAGAACCACTGGCTGATGAATTTGCAAAGCACCTCCTGATCGACGTTTTGCGTGAGGCGCGTGAAACCTCGTATGTCCACGACGAGAACCGTTACCAGCTTTTCCGCGAAGAGAACCTGGGTTGCCTCCGTCGCGTCATCCAATTCGGAGTTGTGAGTTCCAGCGAGGCCGATCGCCGGCCTCGGATTTCGAAAAACCAGTTTGTGAGCGCCTATGGAGATTTCGTCCGCATCGTTGAGAACGATGGGAGTAGTAACCCGCTGGCCTTGGACGAAGGTTCCATTCTGGCTGCCGGCGTCCATCAGGTAGTACTCGCCCATTTCCGTCCGCTGGATGATCGCGTGGCGACGCGAAGCAGCGTCATCCTGGAGAACGATGTTACAGCTCCTGCCTCGGCCGATTCTCCAGGTAAGGGCTTCGCCGAGCAAGCGTGTGTTCTGTTGCCCGCCGGCATCCGTTATGAGAAGCTGTGGCGCATCGCTTGACATTCTTCGTCCTTGGTCCCCAGTGCTGTATTGAGGTTCAGGCCGCAGTTCACCCGAAATCCCGCACGCTTCATTGTACGTTTCGGCCGGTGTGCGTGACAAAGCTTCCGCGGGAGCGCCCTCGGCGCAGACTGGGGAAGACTGGGCGACGACCCGCCGGATGCGGCCTTTCAGTTAGACTAGAAGCGTGTTCGCGCGCGAACCTTCAAACTATCACTGGGATTGATCCATGATCGAATCGCACGGCATAACCGATATCGGCTGCGTTCGCCAAAATAACGAGGACCGCATCCTAACCGATGAATCCATGGGCCTTTTCATCGTCGCAGACGGCATGGGGGGGCATACACACGGCGAAATGGCGGCCGAATTGGGGATCGCCTGTATACAGCACTACATCGAGTCGTCACGGGACCGGCTCGATGTTACCTGGCCCTTTGGCTACAACTTTGACCTGTCCATCGACGCCAACCTGATGATCACCGCGATTCAACTTGCCAACCGGCAAGTGTGGCGGCAGGCCGAGCAGGCCCCCGAGTACGCGGGAATGGGCACCACCATTGCGGCGGTCCTGGTTACAGGCGCCAAGATAACGGTCGGGAACGTGGGCGATAGCCGCGTGTACCTGTGGCGAGGCGGATCTCTGCGACAGCTTACCGTGGATGACACCTGGGTTAAAGCCATAGCGGGCCGCAGCGCGGGTCAAATCGATACCGTCAATCACCCACTCCGGAATTTTCTGACGCAGGCAGCGGGCTCAAAGGATTTGGTCGAGGTACACATCTCGGAATTCGACCTCAGCGAGGGGGACCTGATTCTGATCTCAAGCGACGGCCTGCATGGCGTGGTTCCGGATGCGGCGATTGGATCAACCATCGCTTCCGGTGGGTCTCTAAGTGCGACCGGGGCGAACCTGGTGCAACTGGCGAAGACCGCCGGCGGCACTGACAACGTCTCCGTGGTCCTGCTGGCAAGCAAGTCGTAGGGACACCGTCTATGGCAGTTCTGGGCAAGTACGAACTACTGAACGAGATGGGCGCCGGAGCCATGGGAATCGTACACCGGGCGCGGGATATGGTTCTCGGTCGAGAAGTCGCCTTAAAGGTGATGCGCCCGGAGTCCCAGATGGACACGGAAGCCACGGAGCGTTTCCGGCGCGAAGCGCGCGCATGCGCCCAGCTCCATCATCCGAATCTTGTCACCGTTTACGACTTGGGAGAAGCCGACGGGGGTGTTACCTATATCGCCATGGAACTGCTCGACGGCATCGACTTGCGGGCTGCGGTGAAGCAAAAGGTCCGCCTTGCGCCGGGGCTCAAAATCGATCTAATGGCCCAAATCTGCGATGGACTCGGACATGCGCACCGTCACGGGATCGTGCATCGAGACGTGAAACCCAGCAACTTGTTCGTGCATCTTCATACGCACGCGAAGATACTTGACTTTGGCATTGCCAGGCTGGTCTCGTCGGTCCTTACGCGCACCGGAAAGATTCTCGGGACCCCCAATTACATGGCTCCCGAACAGATCACCGGCCACAAGTGCGACTCCCGTTCCGATCTGTTTTCGGCCGCCATCGTCGCGTATGAGCTGTTGGCGGGCTCTCATCCCTTTCAAGCCCCCTTCATTCCCAAGCGAATCGTGAACGATGAGCCCGACCGTCTCAGAAACGCCGACTCCAGATTCTCCGTGGAATTGGAGGACGCGCTGGCCAAGGCGCTGGCGAAGGACCCGGATGAGCGGTTTCAAACCGGTGAGGAGTTCGCTTCCGCGTTGCGCAGTGTTCTCGCGGAGGGCGACCTGGGCCCGGCAGAGGGCGGGGACAGCCATACAATGGGATCGGACGGCTCGGGCTCGGAGACGGTCACGATGGTCCTCCCGCCCGACGCAGTTGAGAAGGATGGCCGGAAGTGAAGTAGCTGATTGCGCAAAGTGCCGACACCGAACCGCGACCGTAAGGGAGCGGGTTGCGGTTGTAGACGGCTTTGCGTATTATATTTTGACACTCGTTTTTGGACATGCCCGAGCCTAACATCCAGAAAATCGGGAAGTACGAGATTCAAAACGAACTTGGCCAGGGTGGCTTTGGGCGGGTGTATCGGGCCTTCGATCCGACCGTGGGACGGCCGGTTGCCATTAAAATACTGACCACTGAGGGCAACCCCGATCTCCTCACTCGTTTTCGAAACGAAGCGACCGCTGCCGGGAACCTCAGGCACAAGAATATCGTCACGGTTTACGAATTTGGGGAGCACAATGGCCAGCCGTTCCTCGTCATGGAGTTTCTCGAGGGCGAAGATCTACTGCAGATCATTAATAGCGGCAGACAGCTCACGTTGTTGCAGAAGATGAATATCATGGACCAGGTCGCCGACGGCCTGGAAAGCGCGCATCGCGGCGGCGTGGTCCATCGCGACGTGAAACCGGCCAACATCAGGCTGCTGCCGGACGGAACCGTCAAGATCATGGATTTCGGCATCGCGCGCGTCAAGCGCGATCGGGATGCCACCCGGCTGACGCAGCAAGGGGATCTGATCGGCACCATTCTATATATGTCGCCGGAGCAGTTCGGCGGGACCGAGGCGGATGCGCTTTCCGACATTTTCGCTTATGGCGTGACGTATTTCGAGCTGCTCACCGGCAAACATCCCTTCCAGTCTCCCGATCCCCGCGTGGTGATGTTCAAGATCACGATGGAAGATACCCCGCCGGTCCGGACCCTCGTGGCGGAATGTCCTGAAGGCCTGGAACATATTCTGAACCGCGCGCTTCAGAAGGACCGGGAATTAAGATATCAGAGCCTCGCGGATCTGCGAGCGGACGCTGCGCCGCTGAAATTTGAATTGGAGGAGTACCGGGCGAAGCAGTTGGTGGCGGATGCCCAACAATTGTCGGCCGGGAAGGAACCCCACAAGGCGCTGGCCTTAGTGCATGAGGCTCTGAACCTGAATCCCAGCAATCGTGAGGCGCGGCAGTTGCGGGAAAGCCTCCAGCGGCTGATTCAGAAAGACGCTCTGTACCCCCGTATCGAAGCCATGTTGCAGTCCGCGCACAAGCATATCCAGAGCCGGTCTTTTGCACAAGCGATCCAGACGCTGGAATCGGCGCTGAAGCTCGACCAAACCAACGCCGGCATTCAAGCGGCGCTCGGATCGGCGCGCGAAGAATTGCAGCGGAGCAAAGACGCCGGCCGCCTGACTGCGGCGGCGCTGGCCGACATAAAGCGCGGCGACTGGCCGGGCGCCTCGGAAAAGGTGTTCCAGGCTGCGCGCCTGGATCCGTCCAACACGGAGGCGAAGTCTCTCCAGGCCAGGGTTGAGAAACACATTCAGGAGGTCCTCTCCGAGATGGATGGCCTGATCGCCAAGGGCGATCTGGATTCCGCGATTCGCGGACTGAAGGACTTGGCGGTCCTGGGGCCCGAATCGAAAGACATTGAGCATCGCCTGGCGGCAGCCACGGCGAGCAAGCTGGCAAGAGATCGTGTCCTTACGGTTCTCCAAGAGGCTCAGAAGCGCATCGATCAATCGCAATTCAGTGACGCCATCGAAGGCTTGACAGCCGCGCTGAGCGACTTTCGGGACGAGCCGAGCCTGCTGGCGCTCCGAGCCCGCGCGGAGGACGGTCTATCCGCCGCCAAGCGGGCGCAGGCCATCGAGAAGGCCGTTCGCGCCGCCGAGTCACTGCTTACTGCCCTCCGCTTTGACGAGGCGCTTCATGAGATCGAAGGCGCACTGGCGTCCTATCCCGAGGAGGACAGATTAGCCAAGTTGCGTGGGAAGGCTCAGGCCGCGAAAGCAGCCTCGGAACGCGATCTTCTGGTCCAGAGAACGGCCAAGGAATGTAACCGGCTTCGGGCGGAGAAGCGCTTCGCCGAGGCGCTGGAGGCGCTCCAGGCGGGTTTGCAAAAGTTCGGAGACGAGCCGGCGCTGCGGGAGTTGCAGCGCGCGGTGCAGACCGAGCGGGAAGGCCAGCAGCGTGCCGAGGCAGTGCTGCAGCAGACCGAGGAGGGCCGGCGGCTATTGGAGCAAGGGCGGCTGGAACAGGCCCTGGAGTTGCTGCGGAAAGCCACCAGCCAACATCCGGAAGAAGCGGGATTGAAGCAACTGCTGGCGGAGACGCAGCAGCGGTTGCTCGCGCGTCAGAGTCAGGAAGGGGTTGAGAAGGCAGCCGGGCAGGCACGGGGTCGGGCCGAGAAGCAGGATTTTGACGGAGCCGTCTCGATCCTGGAGAAGGCTCTGAAATCGTGGCCGGGCGAGAGCCTGCTGGCCGATCTGCTGCAGAAGACTCGGGACGCGAAGGTGCACGCGGAGCGGCAGCGCGCGGTCCTTGAAGTGGCGCGGCACTGCACCCAACTGGCGCAGGCGAATCGTTTCGCGGAAGCGCTGGAAGCGGTCCGGGCGGGGCTGAAGAAATACGCGGAAGAGCCGGGGCTGGTGGAACTCCGGGGG
>JBGPHB010000349.1:0-5673 GCA_041484155.1 Bryobacteraceae bacterium | reverse complement strand
GGTCACGCGCGGCCAGTACCGGGCCGAGGAAATCTGCGGGCGCTTCCCGTTTCCGGTGTTCGTGAAGCCGGCAAATCTCGGCTCCTCGGTTGGCATCTCGAAGGCGAAGACCTGCGAGGAGTTGAAAGCGGCGTTGGAATTCGCCGGCCAGTTCGATCGAAAGATACTCGTCGAGCGCGGCATTGCGGGACGCGAGTTCGAATGCTCGGTGCTCGGCAACGACGAGCCGGTGGCCGCCGTGCCGTGCGAAATCCTGCCTTCGCGCGAGTTTTACGACTATGAGGACAAGTACATCCTGAATCAGGCCAAGGCCGTGGTGCCCGCGGACCTCACCCCGGAGCAGACGCGCGAAGTGCAGCGTCTCGCCGTGGCGTGTTTTCAGTCGGTGGGTTGCGAAGGCATGGCGCGCGTGGATTTCTTGCTGGAGACGGCGAGCGGGAAATTCTTCATCAATGAGATCAACACGATTCCGGGATTTACGTCCATCAGTATGTACCCGAAGATGTGGGAGGCGAGCGGGGTGCCCTATTCCCAACTGATCGATCGCCTGATTGAACTGGCGCTGGAACGCCACCGCGCGCGGCAGGCCACGCGTTACAGCAGGTAGTTTCTAATGCCGCTCCTCGCCTTCTTACTCTTTCTCGCCGCGGACGATCCCGCCGACGTACTACCGCCGGAGTTGAAGAAAATAGTGGACGTGTTCGTCACGGTGGATGGCAACGCAGCCGACCCGGTGACGCCCGACACGGCATTTTATCAAGGCGCCATTCCGGGCATGCTCCGCACGCTCGATCCGCATTCCATCTTTTTCGACCCCCAGCAGTATGAGCAGTTGAAACAGATGGAGAAGAGCGAGAGCAAGGGGTTCGGCACCATCGTGAGCGTGCTCCCGGGGCGCGTGATCGTGCTGCAAGCGACGGCGGGAACGCCATCGGCCAAGGCGGGACTTGCGGCCGGTGACGAGATCCTGGCGATCAACGGCATCCCACTCGCGCGGCTCGAGTTCGAGCAAATGCTGCAACTGCTGACCGAGGCGCGGCAGCACGAGGCGCAGCTTGACGTGCGGCGCGCGGGCAATGCCCGCCTTTTCAGACTCACGCTGACGCCGGAGCTGGTGGATATGCCGAGTGTAGACCGGGCGTTCGAGCTCGCCCCCGGAATCGGTTATCTGCGCATCGCCAGTTTCGACGAAGCTACCGGCAAATTGGTCAAGGAAACGGTCGAAAAGCTCGGCGGAGAGGGCTTGACCGGGCTGGTGATCGATCTCCGCGACAACCCCGGGGGCGCGGTGCAGGCGGCCGTGGAAACGGCCTCGCTGTTCCTCGATCCGGAACAACTCGTCTTCTCCATCAAAGGACGCACGGCGAAGAGCGAAGAGGTGCGCGTACCGAAGTTATTGAAGCCCTATAACTTTCCGCTTGCCGTGCTGATCAATGGCAAGAGCGCGAGCGCATCGGAAATCGTAACCGGTGCATTGCAGGACCACGACCGGGCGACGATCTTCGGCGAGCCGAGTTACGGCAAGGGTCTGGTCCAGAATGTCTTTCCGCTCTCGAACAACAGCGCCATGGCGCTCACGATTGCGTTCTATTACACGCCCAGCGGCCGCTCGATCCAAAAACCCCTGCACGGAGGAATGCTGGATGCGACCACCAGTACGCCGCAGGGTTCGTTTCATACCGACGCGGGACGTGAGGTGCGCGGCGGCGGCGGAATCCAGCCGGATGAAACGATCTATCCGCAGGCGCAGGACCGGCTGGCGATCGTGCTCGATGCGAGCGGCGCGCTGACCAGCTTCGCAACCGAATACGCCCAGTCCCACACGGTCAAGCAGGATTTCGAGGTGACAGCGGCCGTGCTGGATCAACTGCAGGTATTCCTCTCGGAGCGCGATATTCGTCCCGGCATCGGCGATTGGCTGAGCCACCGCGGGTGGATTCAGAGCCGCCTGAAGCAGGAGGTCCTCAACCTGGCGTACGGAGTCGCCAAGGGCGACGAAGTGGAGATGCAGCGCGATCCGGTGGTGCAGAGGGCGGTGAAGGCGCTGGCTGAGGGCAAGCGGCGATAGCTTCAACCCCGCCCTATTAACGGGCGGGGCTTTATCGTACGTTCACAACAACCGGCAAGCCCTGCCCGTCAGGGCGGGGTTCAGTTGAGAAATGTAGAAACCCCAGACCCCGCCCTAACGGGCGGGGCTAGTCCTTCGGGCCAAAGGGGATCTCCCGCACACCCTCATCCAGGCCGACGATCTTGATGGTCTTCGGTTTGTCGTCAGGGGGCGGTTGCACGGAACTGACGTTCTGGCGCGCCTTCATCGTATGGATCATCCGGTCCACCTCCTCCTGATTCAGCGCCAGTTTCACGCTCATTCGCGTTTCTTCCGAGCCGACCTCCAGCTTGCGTACGATGTCGGCCCCCTCCTGAACATCGGGGTTTGAGGCAATCGCGAGTGTGACCATGGCGGCAAGCTGCTGGGACAGCGCCTTAGCGGATCCCGGCGTCTTCGTCGAGAGGTCCAGCTCGAACCGCAGGCCCTCGCGCAGCGATAGGCCCGCATCAAGTCCCAGGATGTCGGAGGCGAGCGGGCCAAGGTTGGTATTGGCCGGCTGGAACGCGGACGGAGGCACCGTCGCGATGACCCAGAAATCATGGTCTTTCGCCATGGCTGAGGCGCGCTGCAGTAACTCGCCCGCAGCGGCCGGGCGCTGGCCGCTACGATCGATCGCGCCCCGCACGGACGGTTCATCGCCGAGAACGAGGGTCATGTTGTCCAGCATGGCCACGCTCAGTTTCCCGGCCTCCGCGGATCCATACAGGTCGAACGTACTATAGGCACGGTACGGCCGGCCGAATAGCTGCTTCACTTGCTCGGAAGCGAAGTGTCCCGTGAGCACGATTAGAAACGGCGGATTCCCCTTTGTGTCCGCCATTTTTTGTCCCGGAGAGGAGATGAAAACCTGATCGATTTCGTTGAGCAACTCCATCCCCGGCACGTGAAACATTCCCGCGCCAGCCTTGTCGATCTCGCCGCCGAAGGATTTTCCGGCCTGCGATTCCCGGAGGCTGCGAAGATCCACTCCGATCAGCGCCTTGGCATCGGGGTGGGCAAGTTTCCAGGTGGACGGGTACATCTGGGCGGCGGCGGCGGCCGCGAACAGCGTGAACACAGACAGGACAGCAGGCAGACGTCTCATGGAGGCTCCTGTTCTGATGCTAAAGGCAATCGCTGCCGGTTCGAATCAGGTAAACCGCTTAGGAAGAAGACTTTCTTGTACCGCTCGGTAAGACGCGAGAATCCGTGAAAAAATCGGCTGGCAGGCGAAACCGCCTGCCCCACGCCTTCGCAAAACATTGAGGGGCAAGGTGAGGCAGACGGTTTCGTCTGCCGTAATTATGAAACTGCGGACCACGGTTTCTTAACCTTCAGTTGACTCGCGGCCACTTCAACTGCGAATTATTGGAAGGCTTAAAGGGAGGCCGCGCCCTGCGCCGGGCAAGCTTGGCTTCCTCAACTTTCGTTCTGGCTAGCGCAAAATCCGAAAGATGCTCGCGCGTAACTGCGTACGAGGCAGGTTCGGCGGACTCCTCATCCGTTCCAGCCAAAGCCGCAGTCAGGATCTGAAGGCAGATCGCGGGTCCTTCCTGGACCGGGATGCGATAAGTTGCAAACAGCGCCATGTCCGCGTTCAACGTAAACCGCACTACATTCGGAATTCTGGTCGGACGCGCCCGCGGGAGCACTCGCTGAAAATGAAAGTGACGGATATTGGCTTCTTGGGTGAAGCCCATGTAGGCGAACTGCATGGGTGGCCGCACCTTCGGGCGGCTAATCTACGGGTAAAGAGTCGCGGCTTTGGAGCGCACGGACGGGCAGACCGCCGCGCCCATGCGCTTTCAGCCTAAGCTCTAAGCAGGACTCACTTGTTCGGCTTGCAGACCTTTCGGTCCCCGCTTGACCACGAACGTGACCTTGCTTCCCTCTTCCAGCGAGCGGTACCCGCTGGCTTCAATTGCTGAAAAATGCACGAACACGTCTTCCCCGTTCTCGCGCGAAATAAATCCAAATCCTTTACCGGCGTTAAACCACTTCACCGTTCCGGTCTCTTTCATGTTTCTCTCTTTCTAGCGATGGAAGTCCTGGGGGATCGATTGAGACGGTGCAGCGAGCAAAGCAAAGAGCTTATCCTGTGAGGTTCAAACGATGTACTGGAATTCAAAAGCCACACAAAGGATAGCACGGACCGGGCCGGTTTACAATCCCGATGGCCTCCCAATTCGCATCACCGGCCGATGGTCGCCGGCAACGGCGCCTTCCTGGATTTGAAGTAGTGAATGATCAGCGGGAGCACGCTGACCACGACGATCCCGATCACCACCTTTTCGAAGTGCCGCCGCACGATCTCGAAGCCGCCAAAATAGTAGCCGGCCAGTGTCATGGAGAGGACCCATCCGATGCCGCCGAAAATGTTGAACGAGAAGAACCGCCGGTAGCGCATGCGGCCCACTCCGGCCATGAATGGCGCGAAGGTTCGCACAATGGGCACGAATTTCGCGTAGATCAGGGTCTTTCCTCCGTGTTTTTCGTAGAAGGCTTGCGTGCGCGTGACATACTCCTGTTTGAACAGCACAGAATCGGGACGCCGGAAGATGCTCGGGCCGATGCGCCGGCCCAGGAAATACCCGCTCTGGTCGCCCAGGATGGAGGCCGCCACCAGCAGGAGGCAGATGCTGACAATGTCCAGCCGGCCCGCCCCCGCCACCACCCCCACCGTGAACAGGAGAGAGTCGCCTGGCAGGAACAAGCCCACCAGCAGCCCGGTCTCGGAGAAAACGATGCCAGACAGCAGCGCGTAACCGAGCCAGCCGGTGATCACCTGCGACAACAGATAGATCAGGCGGTCGGGGTCGGTGAGGTCCCGGAACACATCCAGCAGGAAATGGATCATCGGCGGCCTTGTGCCGGCTCCTAACGGAAGGACGCGGTCATCCGCTTGATGGCGTCGTTGTAAACCTTTACTTTTCCTTCCGCTTCCAACTTGACACGCACACTATCCATGAAGAGTTCGTTCGCCGCCACGGCTTTTTTGTGCTTGATCTGTTCCAAAACGGCTCCGCGCTCCGCCGCAAGCACGGCCGGGTTTGGGACTTTCTTGTCCAGCACCTTGTACACCACGCTGCGCCCCTGGATCACGATTGGCCCCACGATCGTGCCGGTGGGCTTGGTGAACGCCTCCAAAACTTGAACCGCCGAGCCCAGGCCCTCCACCGAATCACTGCGCCCGAACTCGGTTGACTCGGTGACCTCGAGCTTCATCGATTTCGCGAGTTTTTGGATATCCTCGCCCGCCTTCAGCTTCTCGGCGACTTCCTTCGCGCGGCCGGCCGCGAGGAGTTGTGCCTTGTCGGAAAGGACTTGCTCGCGGACCTGGCTCTCGACTTCATTGAACTCCGCCGCCCGCGCCGGGGTCCGGTCATTCAGCACGACCACCACCAGACGATTGGACGGCAATACGATCGTCTGAGAAACGTCGTTCTTCTTCATCGTAACCAAGGCGTTTTCGACTTCAGGACTGGCGCCGAGCGTGGGAATGGCGTCGCCAGCGTTGGCATTAGGCACTGTGACCAGTTCCACATTGAACTGCCTGGCGATCTCGGCCGCCGAGCCGGGGGACT
>JBGPHB010000348.1:0-5684 GCA_041484155.1 Bryobacteraceae bacterium | reverse complement strand
GTTCAGGTGGGAAATGTAGAAACTCCAGGCCCTGCCCGTGAGGGCGGGGTTCAGTCGAGAAATGTAGAAACTCCAAGCACGCGCAGAGTGCGTGCGCCTCGCGCTTCAGGCGACTTTTGAGTCGCAACAAAACCTACCGGCCTAGCGAACGGCGTCTCATCAGCCCACCGTAGTAACATGCGATTAGCATGAAGAGGCGATGGCGGCATTGGGCCATTTGTGCGTTGATTGCGGTCGGGAGTACCGCGGGGGCGCGGCTGCAGAGCAATTTTCGCTTCTTTCAGCTCTTGAGTCTCAAGGCGCTAGACGCGCACTTTGTGGTTCGCGGGCGCCAATCCACATCCAACGTGGTCCTCGTGGTCGCCGATCAAAAGGCTCTCGATACGTTCTCCGAGCCACTCATGTTTTGGCATCCCTATTACTCCGAGGCGATTCGCGCGGCGGGCGAGGCGGGCGCCAAAGTCGTCGGCCTCGACCACGCATTCGGTGTGCCGGTCGAAAAATGGGAGCCGGATTTCGATCGAACCATGAGCGAGGCGGTGAGCGCGTCGCCGATTCCGGTGGTCTGCGGTTACGCTTCGTCGTTGAATACCAACCAGGAAAAACTGCCGGTTCCGGTCAATATGCTGGCCGCCGCGCTGGGGCTCTCCGCGTTCGCCAATCTCACGGTTGATTACGACGATTTCGTGCGCCGCCAGGAGCTGCTCTCGGCGGACTCCCCCGCGGCCAAGTCACTCGCTTTGAGGGTGGTCGAAAAGTATTTGGGCGCGGATGCGGAGTTCCACAATGGCCGGCTCATGCTGGCCGGCCATGCGATTCCGGTTTCGGCGGACCGGTCGATCTTCATCAACTACGCTGGCCCTCCGGACTCGTTCCCGCGCGTGTCGCTTGCCGACGTCGTTGCAGCCGCGCGCGCCGGGCGCACAGATCAACTACGCGGCTGGCTCAACGGCAAGATCGTCCTGATCGGAAGCGACACCGTGGACGATAGTTACGCCACGCCTTTCTACACTTCGTTTAGCGGACTCCGGTGGACCACGCCCGGCGTCGAGATCCATGCCAATACGATTCGCACGCTGCTGGACCGGAACTTTCTTTTGGCGGTCCCGGAATGGGCACGGATCGCCGCGCTGCTGGCAGCCTCCACGTTGACGGTGGCCATCGCCACCTCCGTCGCAGCGGGTCCAGCCGCTGCCTGGCTCCTCATCGAGAGTCTGGCCATACTGCTGCTGACGCATCTTATCTTTAAGGCCGGTTTGGTGCTCTCGACTTCCGAAATGCTGCTTGACGCAGTCATCTGCCTGATCGTGTCGGTCCTGTATCACTTTTCAACCGCCGAGAAACGCGGGAATCTTTTCAGCAAAGCCATTTCATTGTTCGTCGGCAAGCAATTGGCCGCCACGCTGGAGGACACACAGACGATTCGGCTGTCCGGAAAGCGCGAAACGTTGACCATTCTCTTTACCGACATTCGCGGCTTCACGGCCTTCACGGAGCGAGTCTGCGAGGAACAGAGTCCGGAGGTCGTGGTTCAAATGTTGAACGAGTACATGGCCACTATGGTCTCCATCATCCTGAGGTACCACGGCCACGTCAACAAGTTCATCGGAGACGGCATTCTGGCGGTCTTTTCCGACGACGATGAAGGCGTGACACCGGGCGATCATTCCATTCGAGCCGTTCGCTGCGCTACCGAAATGGTGACCACGCCCGGCCGGTTTGAGACCGGCGCCGGTATTCATACCGGGCTCGCAGTGGTTGGCAATGTGGGTTCGGCCGATAAAATGGAATATACGGTATTGGGAGACACCGTTAATCTGGCCTCCCGGCTGGAGAGCTTGAACAAGGATCACAAGACCAGGCTGCTGATGAGTGAAAGCACGCAAAGCTCCCTTCGAAACGAAGTGGAAACCACGCACCTGGGAACCGCGCCGGTTCGGGGCAAAGCCGCGCCCATCAACCTGTACACCGTGACCTCGCTTGTGGCGTCGCCCAAGGTTGTCGTGAATGCATAGGATTTACCGCTCACTGACGTTCGCGGCTCTGTTGGTGGTACTGCCGGCTTGGGGGGATCAGAAGGAAGAGCCGGTGGGTCTGGTCTTGTCGGCGGGTGGAAGCAAACTGTTGCGCGCCAACACCGAGACTCCGCTCTCTGCGAGGGCGGGTGACCTGTTGTTTTCGGGCGATGGGTTGAGAACCGAGACTATGGCCGCTTCGTTTCTGTTCTGTCCGGCCAAGGCGATCGAAACGCTCAGCCCTTCGGGCGAGGTGCGGCTGGAAGCGAAGCAGCCCAAGGTGAGGGCCGGCAAGATTTCCGAGCAGCCGGCTCGCGCCTGCACTTTGCCGCAGACCCTGCGGGTCGCGGTGGCCAGTCAGCAGCACTACGGAGTGACTATGACGCGCGGCACGAACCAGCCCGCGGTTCCGCCCGTGCCGCGCGATCAACTGAGCCCGGATGTTCGGGCCGAGATCGCTCCCCTCGACGTGGCGCTGGCTACGAATCCGAACGATCAGGCGGCATTGGTCACGACCGCCACCGTGTTCGAACGACACAACCTGCCCTCGAACGCGCTGGAGGCCTACAACAAACTGCTGGTGCAGTGGCCCGACGCCGTGTGGGTCAAGGGCAAGGTGTTTGAACTTGAAGAAGCGGTCGCACTTCAGGCCTCGGCCCCGGCGGCCCCCGGCGGACAGACTTTTGCGCTGTTGGTGGGAATCTCGAAGTACAAAAGACCGGAACTCTCGCTTCAGTTCGCCGAGGCGGATGCCAGCGTGTTCGGGAAGCTGCTCGCGAGCCCGCTTGGCGGCGGGCTGCCCGCGGAGAACACTCTGCTGTTGACCGACGAAAAAGCAACCACGGCGGCGGTCCGCAACGGATTTCAGGATTTCCTGAAACGCCGCGCCGGCAAGAACGATACCGTAGTCATCCTGGTCGCCGGTCACGGGATCGTGGAAGTCCCAGGCAGCAAGGGCGCCTTCATCCTGACGTATGACTCCGAACCTCAGGATCTGACCAGTACTGCGCTGCCGATGGCGGAGTTGCGTGCGCTCTTCGATGAGCAGCTCAAGAAAGTCGGCCGCGTGCTGCTCTTCGTCGACGTTTGCAAGGCCGGCACCATCGGCTCCATCCAGAACACTACCGTGAACGCCGACGTGCAGCACCTGGGGGAGGTGGAGGGAGATCTCTTCGGCCTGGTGGCGAGCCGGCCCAAGGAAGTCTCGCTCGAAGGCCCGCAGTTCGGCGGCGGACATGGTGTCTTCAGCTACTTCGTCATCAAGGGTCTGGAAGGCGCGGCGGATGAAAACAAAGATGGAGTCGTGGATGCCAACGAGCTCATCCAATATGTGTCTAGTCAGGTCCCGGCGGCCACCGGCAACAAGCAGCATCCCCGCGAATTCGGCACTTACGACAATTCGATGAAGCTCTCCGACACGAAGAAGCAGGGCATCAACGTGGCGCATTGGCGGGTGATCCTGGACTCGAAAACGGGAGGCCCGCAGTACCTTGCCTCGGCTGCGGATTTCGTTCCGCAGGCTTCTTCCGAGAACCTGGATCGTTTCACGTCGGCGATGAGCGCCGGCCGCCTGCTGCCGGACCAGCCGAACAACGCTTTCGAGGCTCTGCAAGAACTGCAATCCGCGGTAACCCCTCAGCGCTATCTCGAGATCGGGAACCAGCTTCGGGTCGCGCTAGAGAACCGCGCTCAGGAAGTGCTCCTGCGGTACCTGGCGGGCGATCAGAATCCGCAAACTCAGCCGGATTTTACGCAGGGGGCCCGATTCATGGAAGCGGCGCGAAGGCTGACGCGTGAGTCTCTGTTCCTGGAGGGTCGCCAGGATTTCTTTCAGGGCCGCGCGCTGCTATTCGACAAAAAGTTCCCGGACGCGGCCAACCTGCTGGAACAATCCGTGCGGATCGATCCGGGAGCGGCCTACGGCTACAACGCGCTCGGCATCGCGTACCTGGAGCAGGCCCAGTTCGACAAAGCGATCCCGGCGTTTCGAGATGCGGCCCGGCGGGCGCAGCATTGGTCTTATCCCCTTCACAACGCCGCGTTGGCGTATGTGGAGACCGGCGACTATCAAGCGGCGATTCGTTCTTATCAGCAGGCAATCCGGCTCACGCCGCAGTACAGCTACCTGCCGTATAACCTGGGGCTCGTCTATCAACGCTTGAACAAGAGAAAAGATGCCGAGGCGGCGTACCGGAAGGCGGTTTCTCTCGCGCCGGATTCTGCCGAGCCGTACAACGCTCTCGGGACGCTGAAAGCTTCAGAAGGCAAATCCGCCGACGCCGAACGATCGTATCGGGACGCGCTTCAAAGGAATCCGAACCTGCTGCCCGCGCGTCATAACCTGGCGTTGTTGCTCGCGGCGCAAAGGAATCGGCAAGCGGAAGCGATCGACCTCTGGCGGGCGAATTTGAACCAATCGCCCGATTATCTGCCGTCGCGTCTCAGTCTCGCGGAAACGCTGGCCGGCGCCGACGCGATTGCGGAATACCGCAAAGTGTTGGCGCTCAAACCGGAATATATTGCCGCGCACCTCGCCCTCGCCCAGTTGCTCGCCAAGGCAGGCGATTCGGACGGTGCACTCCAGGAATTGCGCACCGTGTCTCAGGAAGACGCCCAGAATGCGGCCGTCCTGGAGCAAATCGGCGACATCGAAGCCGCACGGGGACACAGTGCGGAGGCGAAAACCGCGTACACTTCGGCCGTAGCGTCGACGCGGGATCGCGCCGCACGCAAGCGATTGAACGGCAAGCTGAAGACCATCCGGTAGGTATGAGCCCGCTCCGGAACCGTCGCGGTTCGGTATCGGCACTTTGCACAATCGGCTACCTACCGAACCGCGACCGTGAGGGAGCGGGCTGAGGAGAGGTTTGAGATATGGCTCGCGATCGGGTTTGCGGCATGACGGTTGACCCCGCGAAAGCCGCGGGGTCCCACGAATTCCAAGGCGAGACTTACTATTTCTGCGGAAAAGGATGCCTGGCGAAGTTCAGCGCCGCCCCGGAACGGTATGTGCAGCCCGCGCCACCTCCGCCGCAACCGAGTGCCCGCAACATCGAATATACCTGCCCGATGCACCCCGAGGTCCGGCAGATCGGTCCCGGCGCCTGCCCGAAGTGCGGCATGGCGCTCGAACCTGTAACAATTTCGGCGGACGCGGAAGACAACCCCGAGCTTGCCGAGATGACCCACCGATTTTGGATCAGCCTCGCCTTGACCGTGCCGGTAGTGATCGCGAGCATGACGGCATCCGCCCCAGTCTGGACCTGGGTTGAGCTGGTTCTCGCCACGCCGGTGGTCCTTTGGGGAGGCTGGCCCTTCTTCGTGCGTGGATGGCAGTCCCTGGTAAACCGAAGCCTGAACATGTTCACGCTCATCGGACTTGGGGTGGCGGCGGCCTACCTATATAGCCTGGTTGCGGCGGCCTTTCCCGGGATGGCTGTCTACTTCGAGGCCGCGGCAGCGATCGTGACTCTGGTGCTGCTGGGGCAAGTCTTGGAATTGAAGGCTCGGAGTCAAACCGGAGCGGCCATCAAGGCGCTGCTCGGTCTGGCGCCCAAGACCGCTCGTGTGATTCGGCCGGATGGGTCCGAGAACGATGTTCCGCTCGATGAAGTGCAAGCGGGTTACCGGCTGCGAGTGCGGCCCGGAGAGAAGATTCCGGTGGACGGC
>JBGPHB010000347.1:0-5729 GCA_041484155.1 Bryobacteraceae bacterium | reverse complement strand
CGTGTCCGGAACCAGGTTCAGGTTAATCTTTGCCGTCCACGGCTTGGTGTAGGCCTTCGGGTCGTCAATGGTGATGCCGAGTTCCAGATTGCCGACACTTCTCCGCCGGAAGCGTTCCGTGACGTGCAGAGCTTCGGTCTGCGGACGGCCCTTTTCCGTGTCGATCCAACCACGGTCGTTGAATCCAATCGTATCCACCACCATGGTGTCGCCCTCCCACTTGCCCACCGAGTAGCCCTTCCACGAAGGTTGCGGGTCTTTCGGAAGCGGACGGCCGTCGGTGAACACCTCGCGGAAGACCTCATTAGCCGACGTTTCGTAGAGCATCACAATCTCGCGCGGCAGTTGAATGATCTTGAACGGATGAAAGACGTTGGTGTTCACGCGCGGGACTCCCGGCGGCAGGCACAGCGCCAGCGGATCGTCTTTGTGTACGTTTTCCTGGCGCTGGCCGGCCAGGGCCTTGGCCCAGGGCTGATACGGCACTTCTTCAGGTTTCAGATTGACCGCGAGGTCCATGAAGTGTGTATTGTCAGCCGCCACCCAGATGCCGGAAAGGTCCGGCTTTCCGTCTACCGCTTTCGGCGCGGGAGCCGCAAGGCTGGGCTTCCCGTCGGCGGTTCGCGGGATGCCGGGGGTCGGGTAGTTCAGCCATTGTGCCGGCGCGGATACGGCGACGAACCCGACAAGGAAGATCCTGAAAATCATGTAACGCAGGCCCCCGGCCTGCATGCTTCTAGCAGTGTATCGTTTTTGGCAAGAATGCGTCTGTCCCTTTTTCCCTTTGGCTTAACGCAGCCCCAGCCGCTCCAGCAGTCCAGGCTCGGGGACGGTCAGCCCCTCCATTAGCCACAAGCTGTTCTTCATCTTACCCGTGCTGTATGTGATGCTCCTGCCGTCCGGGGTCAGCGTTAAGCGCAGCGAGAGGATGAACGAACCGACGGGAGAATACTCCGGCCCCAACGATCCGATGATTCGCTCTGGGGCGCCAGCCACGCCGACAGAGAACAGCTGCACGCGGCCTGCCGCCTGCCGGATGCCGTAGAGCGTCCCGCCATCGGGCGAGAAAGCGTACGCCGAAGCGCCCTGCGACGCGACCTCGCGCGTCGTCTTGCCATCCGGCGAGAGCAGTTTGAAGGCATTGTCGTAGTGCAGGATCCAGTCACCCGCGGGTGACCACACGGGCACTGTTGAGCGTTTTGTGTCCACCTCCGCCTTCAGGGTTTCCGGCTCCGCCACTCCGGTGGTCTTCACCTTGTTAAGCCTGGTTCGTGCCTCCTGAAGGTCCCAATAGACGAACCACGCCCCGTCCGGCGACCAGGACCCGGCCGTGCTTGCTGAATCGTCCTTTACGAGCCGCACGGGAGCGCCGCCAGTGACAGCTGACATCCACAGCCGGGCGGATCCGCTTCGCTCGACGCGCGTGTAGATCACGCGGTTCGCGTCGGGTGAAAGCGCGGGGTTCAAGAACCACTGCGTGGTATCCGGCGGAAAGTCCCGCTTCGTCACCAGCGGGCGCTCCGCTTGGCCCGGCTTGTGCAGCCAAATCTCGGGCACCCCATTGCGATCCGTAACGTATACCAGCGCCGGTTGGCCGAGAGCCCACGCTGGCATCTGCTCGCTGCGCTGGGTGGCGATCAGGGGAGTCACGGTGGTTGTGGCCAGATCCACGGATACAATGTCGAAGTTAACGGTCTGCTCCATGAACACCAGCTTGCTGCCATCGGGCGAGACAGCGGGGAAATTCTGCGCCGTGGTGCCACTCGAGATTCGTTCAAAGGCGCCAGACACGGTGTCTGCCATATAAAGCTGCGCCGGCGCGGAGAAGGCGTCGACCATTGAAAGCACGATATGGCGATTATCAGGCATCCAGGAAAACTGGGGCGTGCCCGCTAAGGCAGGTAAGTCCCGGAGAATCCGGCGCGGAGGACGGGAAGCATCCGCCGGATACGGCATCAGCCAGGCTTCCTCGCCGGTCCCCGCATGTCGCATCAGCAGGATTTGCTTGCCATCCCGCGAGAACTGCACCCAGGGGATGTTGAACCAGGCACGGGATGCGAACGGTGCGGGTAGATACCGCTTCCACGGCGCGCCAGGCGGGGAGCTGGTCCACAGGCTGACACCGTCCTCGTCTTGATGCAGGAACGCTACCACGGATCCGTCCGAGGAAAAAGCAGGGGGATGCATCGGCGCGTCAAGGGTGAAGAATGGTTCCGGTTCGCCGCCCACCGGCGAGATAGACCACAACCTACCTGGTTGGCGTCGGAACACGATCCGGCCAGCCGAGGTCCAAGCCCTCGGAACTGCGCCTTCCGGAACGCGCGTGATCTGTGTCGCCACCGGTGAATCTAAATAGCGCACGTATACCTGATACGGGTCCGTTTCATTCTGCCGCGCCGCGAAGGCCACGGCTTTCCCATCCGGCGACCATACCGGAAACGTCTGCCCGCCCGGCTCAAAGGAGAATGGCGTGAGGCGAAGTGCGGTGCCGCGCCGGGGCTCTCCGCCGCCCAGCACAAGTACGATCACTGCTGCCAGTACGCCCACTAGAAGCAGCGCCGCGCCGACCCACAGAAACGCCCGCTTCGGGGCGGTTGACTGCGTGACCGGAAGCGCGTCCGAGCCGGCGCCCCTCCGGCCGCTGACTCCGCGAAGCGCGAACGCAAGGTCCCTGGCCGATTGAAACCGCTGCTCTGGTTCCTTTTCCAGGCAATGGGCCACGATCCCGCGTACGCCTGACGGGGTGCTTTCGGGCAGCTCCGGCGGGTCTTCCTTCAAGATGGCGTTCATAGCCTCGACCGCCGAATCGCCCGGAAACGCACGCTTGCCGCTGAGCAGTTCATACAACAGGGTGCCGAAGCTGAAGATGTCAGAGCGGTGATCGACTTCTTCGCCCCGCACCTGCTCGGGGGACATGTAGCCGACGGTGCCTATCACGGTACCTGCCCCGGTCACGGTCATGGCCGAGTCTTCCCCAGGTTTGTGAGTCACCTTGGCCAGCCCGAAGTCGAGAATCTTGGCGCGGCCTCCGGTAGTGACCATGACGTTGTCCGGCTTGATGTCGCGATGGGTGACGCCGGCGGTGTGCGCGGCGGCGAGTCCCTCGGCCACCTGCGCGGCGATGTCGATGGCTTTGCGCGGCGGGAGGTCCGCGGCGCGCAGCGTTTCGCCTTGCACGTATTCCGTGACCATGTAGTCCACGCCGTCCTCGCTGCCAATGTCGAACAGCGCCACGATGTTCGGGTGATTCAGCGCAGCCACGGCGCGGGCTTCGCGCTCGAACCGGCCGCGACGGGAGGCGTCTTGCGCAAAGTCGGCCGGCAACACCTTCAATGCCACGTCGCGGCCGAGGCGAATATCGCGGGCTCGGTAAACTTCACCCATGCCGCCGCCGCCCAATTTCTCCAGCACACGATAGTGGGAGAGGGTCTTGCCTGTCAGGTCGCCCGCTTCCGGTTCGGGCTCCGCGGCGGGTGCGACTTGTTCCCCGGGCGTGGACTCTATCTCGCCAATAAACCGGTAGCCCCGCCGTGCCACGGTTTCCACGTAGCGGGGGTTCTCCGCCGACTCTCCCAGCGCGTCCCGCAACCTTTTAATGGCGGCGTTAATGCCATGGTCGAACTCGACGATGGTGTCGTTGGGCCACAACCGCTTGCGGAGCTCCTCGCGCAACACCACTTCACCCGATTGCTCCAGCAGCATGAGGAGGATTTGGAAGGGTTGTTCCTGAAGGCGGATCTTCAGATCGTGCTTGCGCAACTCGGCAGCGCGGCGGTCCAGTTCAAACGGCCCGAAGCGAAGCAGCCGAACACGTTCCATTTTGTTGGGATTCTATCACATTGCCATCGCATTTAGCCCCTGTTTATCAGGCTCTTAGCTCGTTACCCAGAGATCACTAGCATATAACCTTCCTTGCATCGAGGTACCCGGAGCCAAACTCCAGACTCGTTCTCACCACGCCCGGCGTGGCAGGAGAACGAAATGAAAAAGTTGATTCTGGGGTTGATCCTCGAAGGCATAGGCGCTCAAGCGGGCCCCAAGGTGACGACTTGCATGAGCAACATCCCGGACGCCCTGGTGGCGGTGGCCAGCGCCCAAGGGGTCGCGACGAAAATGTTTGCGGGGATCGGCGTGTCACTCGAGTGGCATGGTTACCAGAGCTGTCCGCGTGGGCGAAGGGAGACCATCCTGATCAGGCTGACCGTGGACACTCCCGAAGACTACTTGCGCGCCTCGTTGGCCTACGCTCAGCCCTTCGAAGGGACCCACGTCCGAGTGTTCTACGACCGGGTGCAGCGCACGAGCGCCTCCGTCGGGGTGCCGGTCTCATCCCTGCTGGCCCACGTGCTGGTCCACGAAATCGCGCATATCCTGAAAGGAGGAGATAGTCATTCCCCGAGCGGAGTCATGATGGCGCACTGGGGCCTCGAGGAGTATTACCAGATGGCTAAGTCGCCTCTTGCTTTTACCGAAGGAGACGTCGTGACGATCCACAAGGGCTTGACCGCGCGCGCGTCAGCGCCCGCGCCCGGCCAAACGAACTTGTCCACGAAACGGCGGTGAATCCGCGGGTCCGGGCTTGGGCACGGTCAGCCCCTCCATCAACCACAGCGTATCGGACAACTTGTGGATGCTGAAGGTGATGCTCTTTCCGTCGGGCGCAAAGCTTAGTCTCAGGGAGGGCTCCGGCGGGCCGCCTGGAAGATACTCGAACCCCAACCAGCCGAGAATGCGCTCCGGCCCCCGGACGCTTACCGAAAAAAGCTGGATGCGTTTGGCCACCTGCCGCATACCGTAGAGCGTCTTGCCATCCGGCGAGAATGCGAAGACCAGAACGCCCGGCGAGGTGACTTCGCGCGTGGTTTTGCCGTCCGGCGAGAGCAGCTCGAAGCCATTGTCGTAGTGCAGAATCCACTCGCCGGTGGGCGACCACACCGGCACTGCGGTGCTTCTGACGTTAACGTTCGACCTCAGCACTTCCGGCTCCGCCTGCCCGGTGGTCTTCACTTTGTTCAACGAGCGCCGTCCTTGTTGGACAACCCAATACACGAACCAGGCGAGCGCTTTCCATTTCGTTGGAATTCTATCACGTCGCCGATGGGACTTGACCCCTGTTACACGACAATGCGGCTATACTTGCCTTACCAAAGGAGGAGAACCGTGACTCGCTTCTACAGCCTGATGTTTCTCATCGCCGCCGCCGGGGATGCCCAGGATAACCCCTTCACCGCCGACGCCAAACAGACCTACGCGCTCATCAAGGACAGCGTTCTGAAGGCCGCCGACAAAATGCCGGCTGAGGACTATTCTTTCCGCAACACTCCGCAAGTACGCACCTACGGCCAGATGATCGCCCACATCGCCGATGCCCAGATGCTGATGTGCGGCGTGGTGAAGGGCGAACGCACCACCGCCGGCGCGTCTTCGAAGACCTCCAAGGCTGAATTGGTGGCCGCGTTGAAGGCGTCGTTCGACTACTGCGATCCGGTGTACGCGTCCATGACCGACGCAGCCGGCGCCGCGCACGTGAAATGGGCCCGCTGGGACATGAGCAAGCTCGGCCTGCTGAATTGGAACATCTCCCACGACAATGAAATGTACGGCTGGATGGCGTCGTATCTGCGCATCAAGGGTTTGGTTCCGCCGTCGAGCGAGGGCCGCCCGTGACGCGCTTGCACAGACCAGGGCGCCGGTCGTCGGCATGCCGAGCCGGTAGTACCTCTGGAGTT
>JBGPHB010000346.1:0-5736 GCA_041484155.1 Bryobacteraceae bacterium | reverse complement strand
CCGTTACCGCGAGGAACGTTACGCGGCGATCGAGCTAATGGCCTACCCGGGTGCGAGGAGATTCAGGACGTTGGACGCTTTGCCGATCTACGAAGAGATGATCACGACCGGCGCGTGGTGGGACTACGTCGACGCCATCGCCAGCCACCGCATTGGGGAACTGCTGCGACTGTATCCGGCGAAACTCGCCCCGGTCCTGCGCGAATGGGCAGTGTCGGACGATATGTGGAAGCGGCGCAGTGCCATCCTTGCGCAACTGAAGTTTAAAGCCGATACAGATCTGAAATTGTTGCATGATTGCATTCGTCCTTCGCTGGGTTCGGCGGAATTCTTCCTGCGAAAGGCTATCGGATGGGCGCTGCGCGAGTACGCAAAGACGGACCCTGATCACGTCGTCCGTTTTGTCCGCGAGCACGAGAAGGAATTGAGCGGTCTCTCCAAGCGGGAAGCTCTGAAGCATTTCAAATAGCGGAGAAGTCAGGAATCGAAGACCGGCATCACCGCAAGATCCTCGGCTGGAACTGGTTCCACCGGCAGCCCGGCTTTCTTCCATGCGCTGAGGCCACCCTTGATGACCGCAACGCGGGCTCCTCTTTCCAGAAGCACGCCTGCGATCCGAGCGCTGGTGGCTTCTCCACTGCAGGTGCAGTACAAAAATACTGGATGATCCCGGGGAACACTGTCGGCGACTTGATGGATTGCGTTCGGCTCCAGTCTGCGCGAGCCCTGAATCCGCGTTGCTTTGCGGTCGTAGTAGCCGTGACTGCGGACGTCGTAGATCAAGGCGGTCCCCGACGACAATGCGCCAGCCGCTTCGGCGGGACTCACGAAGGGAACCAGGCGTAGCGAAGGCGCCTTGATCCAAGCCTGCACCTTGAATACCACATAGCCCACGACAATCGCGACGAACACCCACCCCAGCGCTCGACCAACCACCTGGTAGCCTCTCGTCATCGCTCCGAGTGCGTCACTGAATAGAAACCCCAGGGACCAATACGCGCCGACATACAACGCGGCGCCGGCCAAATCGAGCCGCAGGAATTGGCCGAGCCGCATGTTCATGCTGCCCGCGAGTGGCGGAGCCATCGTGTTAATCCCGGGTACGAATTTTGCGAATACCAAGGCAACACGGCCTCGGCGTTGAAAGAGACCCGCCGAGCTCAACATGCAGGATTCCGGGTTGAGCGAGAGCCGGCAAAGCGCACCGAGCAGCCGCCATCCCGTGTGGCGGCCCATCAGAAACATCAACGTGTCGCCCAGCATGATCGCGGAAAGGGCGTTAGCCACAGTTAGGGACGGTTGAAGCGAACCGCGGGCGCTCGCCGCGCCCGCGATCATCAAAGCCAGTGCGGCTGGTATTGGAAATCCGATCGTCTCCAGAATCGCGAAAAGGAACAGGATGGAATAGCCGTGTTGTGAGAGTCCCGAGAGCAGAGATTCCATGCGAGGGTCATGCGCTATTCAACCGAGAAGGCCAGGAGCGCGTTTCCTGGCGAGCCTCCGATGACGCCGTATCCAGCTCCCACGAAGAGCATTCCTCCGGCAATGGTGGGGCCGGCTGAACCCATTCCGCCGCCCTTCGCGGGAACTTTGTTGACGGTAGTGAACTCGCGCGCGGTGTCGAATTGCCAGAGACTGCGGCCGTCCTCGGTGGCGAGCGCCTGAATCTTTCCGTCCATGCCGCCCACGAAAGCAATGCCTGGAATCGCGCTGGCAGCGGCGCCGTTGGACACCTTCGGGGTCAGCGCCATGAACCATTTTCGTTCGCCGTCGGTCAGCCGGACCGCGACCATGCCGCCTCCAGTGAGCCCATAGTACACGTTCTGTTCGTCCGCGGCTCCACCCCACACGATTCCATTCAAGAGCTGCAAGGGCGTGCCGGGAGGATTCTTGGCGACGTTCACTTTCCACACCAGCGCGCCGTTGCGATCCGGATCGAGCGCGAAGACATTCCCATCTTTGGTTCCGTTGATCAGGACGCGCTTGCCGCCGGCGAGCGTCCGCAAGATGGGTGAATTGCCGATGTCCAGATCGGGGCCTTGCACCGACGGGCAATTCTCGGTCTTGGTGGGAGGTCCATCGCAGCCGCCGAGAAACGCGTCGTTCTCCTGCGCCTGGTAGACCCACAGCTTTTTTCCGGTGTTCATGTCCACGGCCATGATGGAGTCGGTGGTCTTGGGAGCGGGTTCAGTTTCCGCGTCACCGGTGCCGAAGTAGACGGCACGGCGCTTTGCGTCCACGGTGGGTGAATTCCAAACCGAACCGCCGGCGGGGCCATACAGTTGGACACCCTTCGAGTTCTTCTTGATGGGTTTGGGATCGGAAAAGACGTACGCCTTCCAGATTGGCTTGCCGGTGTTCGCGTCCAATGCCGCGACGCTGCCGCGGGACGTGCAACACGGGTAGTCCAGCGTGGACGCCGTGAATTCCTCCGAGGAGGAGACGGGCACGTACAGACGTCCGTTGTAGAGGGCGGGGGCGCCGGTGACTCGGGCGATGAAGTGATCGTCGACTTTCGTCATCCACAACTGCTCGCCGGTTTGAGCGTTTAAAGCATAGGCGTTGGCGTGAGCGTCGCCAAAGTACACTGCGTACTTTGCGGAACCATGGCCCTTGACTGGGCCGACGCTGATCGCGCTCCGCACGGAGCCTTTGGTTTGATACGACCAGTAGATGCATCCGGTCTTTGCGTCCAGCGAATAGATGTATCCAATGTCGGTGCCGACGAAGACGCGGCCAGAGACGACCGTGGGTTGGCCGAAAGCGGACAGGCCGGTGGGATAGCCGAAGGCCCACTTGAGCTTCAATCGCGGGACTTCGTTCAAAGTGAGGCCGGCGGACTTCGCGGATTGAAAGCGGGTATTGGTGTTGTCTACGCCCCATCCGTTCCAGGCGGGACCGGAGGATGGATCGGCCATGGGAGGGTTGGCGTCACAATGGTTGGGCATGTTCTTGGCGTCGCCTTCTTTGGCGCTGCCTAGGGGCCGGCCGCTCATGAAGAGCGCCAGCATGCGCTTTTGTTGGTCGCTCAGGCTGTCGCCTTGCGATTTCATTTTGCCGGTGGTGACCGCTTCGTAGATCGTCTCGGGCGACATTTGACGGATGACCGCGGGCTGCGGGGCGCGCGGGACTGCGGGGTTGCCGTGACAGGTCATGCAGCGGGTTTGGAAGGTCGCCCAGCCGAACTCGGTTCCGGCGGGTGTGGGCGGGTCTTGTGCGAGTGCGGCGGCGGAGGCGATGATGAACCCGGCGAAAGAGAGTCTTTTCATGGATGCTCCTACAAAGAAAGAAAGCCGGCCCGGAGGCCGGCTCGCCGCCAGGACTGGCTGCCCCACGTAGCGGAATAGCTGCAATCAAGTCTTTGCGGCCTGCAAAGATTCTAGGCAGTAGTAGTACATCTGGTCAATTCTTGGGTTTGTCGCCGCCTACGAATTCTGAACCGCTGTGGCGGTGGGATGGGGTGATGCTGCCGGTCGAGCTGGCGGCTTTCACGGCGGCCGGGTCCGGGGTCTTTAGTGTCACGCCCTTGTGACCGTCGGGGCGATTGGACTCCGGAACTGTGATGGGTTCGAGCATTGCCACGATTTCCTTGCGTTTTTCCTCGAACCAGGGGGGCAATAGCAGAGAGTAGCCGAGCTGATCGGCTGGTTCGTCGCGGGCGAATCCGCCGGTCGCGGTGGCGGCGCACTCCACTAGAATTCCGCCAGGACAGCGGCAGTAAATTGAGTGGAAGTAGTTGCGGTCCTTGATCTCGGAGCAGTCGGTGTAGCCGAGTTCTTCGTAGAGATCCTTCTGCTTGGCGAGGTTCTCGTCCGTACCGCCATCGAGCGCCATGTGGTGACCGGTGCCAGCACCGAAAGTCCAGCTTCCGGCTGGGCGGTCAGGCTCATGCACCAGGATCACGGTGCGGTTGGGGCCGCCGGCTCCAATCTCAAAGCGATGCAGGTTTTTCTCGACGCCGGTCTTCTTGAAGCCTAGCGCGTCGATAAAGAAACGCTCCGTCTCGGGGACTTCCCGTACGGAGAGAACCGTGCCGGAGAAACCGCGCATCGTGACGTCGGAGCTGATTTCTTTGGTGGTCCAGCCTACGCGGTTGTCGGTGCTGTCTTCAATCGCTTCAAATTGCAATCCGGAAGGATGGGTAAACCGGACGTATTTCTGGCCGAACCTCTCCTGAATTCCGGTGTGGGAAACCTTGTGGTGATCCAGGTGCTCGACCCAAAACTTGGTGGTGCCTTTCGGCACGGTATAGGCCGAGGCGGAGATTTGTCCGGAACCGGGACGTCCGGGCACGCGCTGGTAAGGGAAAGTGGTCAGCACCGAGCCGGGTTCGGCATTGGCGTTTGAGTAATACAGATGATAGTGGGCATAGCGGCCGTCAAAGAGAACGGTCTGCTTGATCATTCGCTGCCCGACTACGTGCGTGAAGAAATCGATATCCTCCTGCGCGCGGCTGGCACACAGAGTGATGTGATGGAATCCTGTTACGTACGACACAGTACCTACCTCCGGCGCGATTATAGCAAACGGGGGACTCACGCAGAGAAGAAGACCTTTGCGCTCTGTCTGCGTTGGATCAGGGTCGAATCCACAATGGGAACGCCGCCCTGAAGCGGAGCGAAGCCATCCAGCGCGACCATGGCGGTGCGGCCTCCCGTAGGCTTTGAAACTCCCGCTGCGATGCGGTCTATTCCACAGGCCGCCCCCGGCTCTGAAAATTCGCCCAGAACGAAACGAACCCAGTTCGGCGCGGCCCATCTCGGCTGCGGGTTTCACTATCAAAATCGCACGGCAAAAACGGTGTCAGTCAAGGACCGCAGACGTAACCGATTGAAGGAGTTGGAGACAGAGCAGTTGGAACGGTGGCACTCGAGAGTTACTCGTAAACCTCCGGCCGGTGCGCAATCCGCGTTACCTCGACGGTTTTGGCCACGACGCGATAGCTTGCCACTCTTGATGAGGGCTGTTACCTTTCTAGCGGAATCCGCTTTTCGTGCCGGCTTTTTTTTCGGCCGCATGAAGGCAAGAAAGCCGGCCAGGAGGCCGGCTCGCCGCCAGGAATGGCTGCCCCACGGGCTTCGCCTCGGTCTTTCGCGGGATCAGCGATTTCTGCTGCGGGGCGCTAGTCTAGTCTCCTGTCCCAGTGGTTCTTGAAATAGGTCTCAGATTACCCCGCCCTAACGGGCGGGGCTTTGTCGTACGTTTACAAACACCCCGCAAGCCCTGCCCGTTAGGGCGGGGTTCTGTTTCACACCGGCTTTCAGTGCACGCGCACCTGCTGTCCCTTTCCCCGATTGCATAGGAATGACAGGCGCGTTAGATTAGAACGACGGCCTCCGAGTCGGCCGTCTGACTTTCTTTCACCTTCGACACAAGGAGCAGCTCGTCATGCCGTACAACATTTTGCTCATGGGCGCGTCTTACGGCTCGCTCCTCGCCTCCAAACTCCTGTTTGGCGGCCACAAGATTCATCTGGTCTGCCTGCCGGCGGAGGCCGATCTGATCAACGCTGAAGGCTTTCGCGTGCGCTTGCCGGTGCGGGGGCGCAAGGATCCGGTCGTGCTCGACTCGCGCAAGCTGCCCGGCAAGGTGACCGCCGGACCGGCGGCCGGCGTCAATCCGAAGGACTACGACCTCATCGGTCTGTGCATGCAGGAACCGCAATATCGCGCGCCAGGCGTGCGCGAATTGCTCGACGCGGTGGCGCGGTCGCGCGTGCCGTGCATGTCGATCATG
>JBGPHB010000345.1:0-5741 GCA_041484155.1 Bryobacteraceae bacterium | reverse complement strand
GTTGGGCGTTGTATCTCGCGAGCGCGCTGGTCGCGGGTAGAGAGTGGCTCTGGAAGATCGTGTGGAAGCGGCCGCCCTTGCCGGCCGGGACCTGGGAGCCCGAACGCGTCTTTCTATTTCTCGCGACGGCGCTCATTCTCTTTACAGTTCAGTTCGAAGACCCCGGCTTCTCTCTGGATGAACCCAGCCCACACCAGGTTCAGATCCGCGGGTTGAGGCAAGACTTGACTCGAATCCGTCCGCCAACACCCGGGAGCGGCGGTGTCTTGTTCTTACGTGACGGATTCGACGTGGAAACCTGGAACCCGCTGTACATCGTGCGGTTGACCTACCGCGACCCCGTGGTCCCAGTGGACCGCGCGAAAACGACGGCGGTGCAATCCGGCAAGCACGGTCTGGTGATCGACTATCAGGACCAGCGCTACCAAGAAGCCGCCCCACTCCGCTAAGATGGGACTGTCGCATGACCAGTGAAGATGTGAAGTTAGCACTCAGCGTCGGAATGCCCAGCCTGATGGTGCTGGTGGGCATTCTGGTCAACAACAGCAGGTTGTCGGACCTGCGCAACTCCATGGACAAACGGTTCGACGATCTCGGCCGATTTATCGACGCTCGCTTTCAAGCACAGGACGAAAAGCTCTACCGTGTTGAGCAGGTTATCGACGCTCGCCTGAAGCACCTGGAACAACGCCTCGGATAACCGCTCACTTGACCAGCCGGATGGTCCAGAAATCGTCCGCGAGGTTGTTATCCGCCAAATAAGCGTAGGGCATCGTGAAGTATCCGCCCATGCCCCAGTCCGTCGTCCAGGAGTTTCGAACCAAGAACCGGCTGGAGGCGTCGTCGTAGCCCACCGCCATCACGGCATGCCCGCCCAGGGCCGTCTCTGAAGGCTCTGGCATCGGCGCTACGCCGGAAGTCGCTACCTCTTCGCTCTCGAAGCTCGCATACACGGTGAACCCGAACACGAACGGATACCCAGCGGCCAGGCACGATCTCATCTGGCCCAAATCCTGAGGCACCCGGCTGTACTGCACCGCGGGATGCAATTTGCCGATTTTGTAGCACTGCGCCGAAGGCCGGTCGGCAAGCTTGTTCTCCAGGTAGGGCCACATCGGCTCCGGACAAGCGCCCTGCGAAGCCACGGCCTTGATCCCGTCGCGCAGCATCGCACCGCTGTCGGTCGAGATGGTCCCTTCGAGTGCACGTTCGTTGTAGTAGATAAACAGCCGCGACGGCGTGAAGGTGCGGGGCAGCTTCTGCTTCCGCTGGTCGAACTCAATCACCCCGCCAATCGCATTCGCCGTGCAACTGCCCAGTTCGCCCTGGTCGTAAACCGCCGGGCATCCGGGGCGCAAATCCACAGAGTGTGGGAGCGCTCGTGCGGCTCTTGGAGCCCGGTAGACCTGATCGCGGGCGTCCGGCAAATCGGGAATCCATCCATAGCGGCCGAGTTTGTGTCTCATGGCCCTACCGTACGTTGTGACCTGTTGCCAGCCGTTTCCGGCAACGCCTAATCGGCTGAGACAATCGGCCTTACACCCCCACTACTGGTGTGAATTGCCGACGGGCATCGCTTACCGCACGTGGGCTCCGGCCCAAAGCCGCGTACGGATCGAGTACTCCACTCGCGTCCTAGGACAACTCCGTCGGGAAAGCGCTAGGGGTAACACCGGCGGGGTCCTATTCGGCGTGCAGCGAGGAAACGACCTGCAAGTCTTGGCGGCGCGCTACCGGGAAGACGATGCGGATCTGCGCCTGGCGGGTTTCACTCCGGTCGGCATTTTCGCCGCCCGCGTGCGCGGCGAGGTTTTTCTCACCGAATCCGATCTCGAGAGGTTCATCACGGTGGATGGCCCGGTGGCTCTGGTTGTGGCTGGATCGAAGGGCGGTTTCTTTGTCCGGGAAGCCGACGGATCGATCCAGGCGGTCCGCAGTTATCAGGAATTCCCGCTCGTGGAAGACGCACCCACGCGCAGCCGCCTGCGGCCGTGGGCCTGGACGATCTTGGGGTTGATCGCCCTGCCAGGGCTATTCTACGTCGCGCGGCCGGTACAAACCGGATTGCCCGAATCGCTCACGGTTCGGAACGAGGCGGGCCAGTTGCACATCGGCTGGAATCCCGCGGCAGTTGGGAAAAACGCCGGACTAGAAATCCTTGAGGGCGCCCGGGAGACGACAATCCCCATTCCGGCCCCGCTCGCGACCGCGACTTACTTACCGCACACCGGCGATGCGGACATCCGCGTTTTCATCCTGGATGACAACGCGCGGCCAAGCCGCGAGACCGCGCTCTTCCTGGGCTACAAACCCGCGCCGTCACCTGAAGCCGGCAGCATACGCGCGGAGATTGAGAATCTCGATGCCGAGGCGGCCGAACTCCAAAGCGCAATCGCGAGAAATCGCCGCCGCGTCGTCGAACTGAAAAAGACTCTCGACAAAATGTGGGGCGAGCGTTAGCTTGCACCCCGCCCTAACGGGCGGGGCTTTATCGTACGTTTACAACACCCCGCAAGCCCTGCCCGTTAGGGCGGGGTTCTGTTTCACAAATGTAGAAACTCCAGAGTCGGCCCCACACTTCGGTGGATACCATGCCCTGGGCCCTGCGACGTTGCGCCACTTCAAACCAGCACTGTGAAGGCGTTCTCCGCCCGCTCCACCGGACGGTACAGCGTATCGCGCTCCAGCGGTTCGCGGCCCGCTTCGCGGATCAGGTGAAGCAACTCGCCCCGGCGCAGGTTCTGGCTGGTGGTAGCGCCGGCATCGTGATAGATTTTTTCCTCCACCACCGTGCCGTCGATATCATCGGCGCCAAAGCGTTGCGCGATCTGGGCGATCTGGGGCGTCATCATGATCCAATACGCCTTGATGTGCGGCATATTGTCGAGCAGCAGGCGGGACACCGCGATCTGGCGGATATCGGCGAAACCGGTGGTCTTGGGGACGTGCTGCAGCACCGTGTGATCGGGATGAAACGCCAGCGGAATAAACGTCACAAACCCGTGGGTGTCGTCCTGCAAGGCGCGCAGCTTCAGCAAGTGGTCCACGCGGTCCTCATCGTTCTCGATGTGGCCGTACAGCATGGTGCAGTTGGAATGCAGACCCAGGCCGTGCGCCGTGCGCGCCACGTCCAGCCACTGTTCGCCCGTGATCTTGTGGTCGCAAATGATGCGCCGAACCCGGTCCGAAAAGATTTCCGCGCCGCCGCCCGGGAGCGAATCCATGCCGGCGTCCTTTAGCCGCTCCAGCGTTTCTCGCACACCGAGCTTCGAGCGCTGCGCCAGAAATCCGATCTCGACCATGGTGAACGCCTTCAGATGTACCTGCGGGAACCGTTCTTTCAGCCCGCGCAGCATTTGGCAATACCAGTCGAGGGTCAGCTCGGGATGCAGCCCTCCGACGATATGAAATTCGGTGACCGCTTCACTCCACCCGTGGCCCGCGACCTCCCAGACCTGCTCGAGCGACATGGTATAGGCCTTGGGGTCCTTGGCGCGTTTGCCGAATGCGCACAAACGGCAACTCGCGACGCACACATCGGTCGGATTGATATGGCGGTTTACGTTGAAGTAGGTAGTGTTGCCGTGCAAGCGTTCGCGCACGCGATTCGCCATCCAGCCCACGCCGAGCAAGTCGGGCGAACGGTACAGCGTCATGCCTTCGTCGAAGCTCAGCCGCGCGCCGGACTCCACTTTTTCGCGGATTGGCTCCAATCGCGGATCGTCAAAAGTCGGTGTCATTTCAGAAGGATGTCTGTGGCCCAGAATACAAAGAATATCACGCTCACGTAGCCGTTCATGGTGAAGAACGCCGCGTCGATGCGGGAGAGGTCGTTGGCTCTGACCAGCCGGTGTTCCCAGGCGAGCAGCCCCGCCACGGCCGCCACTCCCGCCACCGCCACGGCGCTTAGCGCAAATGCGTGGACCAGCGCCAGCAGGCACACCAGCATCCCGACGTGCATCGCGCGCGAAATCCATAGCGCCCCGGCGATCCCGAATCGCCGGGGCACGCTATACAGGCCCGTGTGAACGTCGAAGGCGTAGTCCTGGCAGGCATAAATGATGTCGAATCCGGCGGTCCAGAGCGTGACCGCCGCGGTCAGCCACAAGATGCGGGGATCGAGCGTGCCGCGCATGGCAATCCAGGCCGCCGCCGGCGCAATCCCCAGCGCGAAGCCGAGCACGAGGTGGGAAAAGCTGGTGAACCGCTTGGTGAACGAATAAAAGATCACGACTCCGAGCGCGAGCGGGGCCAACCGCAGGCACAGCGTATTCAATTCCCGCGCCGCGAAGAAGAACACTAGCGCCCAGGCGACGATGAATCCCCAGGCGAAGCGCCTCGACAGCAGCCCGGCGGGCAGATGGCGCGACTTCGTCCGCGGATTGCGCGCGTCGATATCGGCATCGAGCACGCGGTTAAACGCCATGGCCACGGAGCGCGCAGCCACCATGGCCACCACGATCCAGGCGACCTTCGGCCAAAAGCCGTGTCCCGTGGATCCATCCTCGCGCCAGGCCAGCAGCGCACCGGTCAGCGCGAAGGGCAGCGCAAAGACGGAGTGCTCGAATTTGATCATTTCGAGCGTCAGGCGCATCCGTCGGAGAAACGGTTTCACTTGTCTTCTATTGTAAGTGGCGCAGGCGGTTCCGCCTGCGACTGGAGTTTGGACATTTCCGAACAGAACCCCGCCCTTACGGGCAGGGCTTGCCGGGGTGTTGCGGATGCCCGACCAAGCCCCGCCCGTTAGGGCGGGGTAGCGCAGGCGGTTCCGCCTGCGACCCCTTGATTATCCACAAGAGCTCGCGTACGCTGTTGTAGATAACCTAGGTGAATGCTTGAGCAGACCCACGGATCTCGCTCTATTCGGCCCTGCACCGGCTGGAGCAGCAAGCCCGGATCGCCGCCGAATGGGGTGAAAGGGACAACCGCCGCCGGGCCAAGTATTCGGCAATCCTGGTATTCAGAAGGACGAATGCTGGGATATGAGGGGGACAACCATGCTGGAATCCTGGCTCAAAGATCTTCGCCACGCCATCCGGGGACTGCGCCGCGATCCCCTGCTCGCGATCGCGGCGACGGCCATTCTTGCGATTTCCATCGGTGCGAGCACAACCGTGTTCAGTCTGGTCAACTCAATTCTGCTCAAGCCGCTCCCCTACCCCGGATCGGAGCGCATCTACTGGGTCAGTGAGCGCATGAAAAGAGACCGCGAAGGGGGCGTGTCCGCGGACTACTACGATCTGCGCAAAGAGAACCGCGTCTTTGAAGACGTGGCCGCTTTCAATGTCGGGACCATCAACTGGACCGGTATCGAGACGCCCAAACAATTGGATGTCGCACAGGTGTCCGCGTCCTTCTTCCGCGTGATGGGCGTGCCGCCGATGTTGGGCCGCTCGCTGACACCCCAGGAAGAGGGACGGAGCGCCCCCGCGGTCGTGATCGTGAGTTACCCGTTTTGGAGGAGCCATCTAGGCGGCGATGCCAGTGCGGTTGGCGGGGATATCACGCTGGACGGCCTCCCGAACCGGATTATCGGAGTGATGCCGCGGGGATTCGATTCGCCCACAAGAACGCAGATCTGGAAGCCCTTGCCACTGGACGAAGCGTCACAGTTGCCGCGCTCTCCCACTCGGCTGCTGTGGCAGGTCTCCATGGTCGCCAGGCTCCGGCCCGCCGTGAGACCCGAGGAATTGGACGCCGAGATGAACCGCTTGACCGGTCTGATTCAGGCGCGGTATTTG
>JBGPHB010000344.1:0-5746 GCA_041484155.1 Bryobacteraceae bacterium | reverse complement strand
GTATGTTCAGATTCATAGCGAAAAAGCTCCGGACGGGGTTCTGTGGGGCTGGCTATTACGTTAGGAGATGCACTCATGCTCAGTCTAAGAAAATTCTTGGTTGCCGCCGCTGGCAGTGTCATGATCGTCGCAGGTCAACAAGCGACGCCTGCGGGGCCGTATACCGCGGCTCAGGCGACTGCGGGACGCGCCGTCTATCAGGCGAGTTGCGCGAGTTGCCACGGACCCGATTTAGGCGGCCTTAGCAATGCAGCGCCGCTCGCTGGTGGACTGTTCATGGGGAGCTGGGGGGACCGCACGCCAGCCGATCTGGTCGCGTTCATGCAGGGCGCGATGCCGCCGGGGAATCCGGGCAGCCTGGGCGAGGCAGCCTACCTCAATGTCACCGCATTTATCCTGGATTCGAACGGCGCCCGGGCCGGGAACCAGCCCCTGACGGCGGCTACAAGAGTGGCCATTCGCTCGATTGCGACGGGCCAGCCGCGGGCGCAAATCGGTGGCGGCCGGGGAGGCGCGCCGCTGGGTGGACGGGCGGAAGCGCCCATTCCGCCGACGCCCAGGGGGCTGATCGTAACCGGGGAAGTGAAGAATTACACGCCAGTCACCGACGCGATGCTGCGGAATCCCGATCCCAATGATTGGCTGATGATCCGGCACGACTATCATGCCAACAACTACAGCCCGTTGAACCAGATCACGACCGGCAATGTGAAGGATCTGCAGCTACAGTGGGTTTGGTCAATGAATGAAGGCACCAATCAGCCCGCCCCGCTGGTCCACAACGGGATCATGTTTATCAACAACCCTACCAACATCGTGCAGGCGTTGGATGCGCGGACAGGCGAGCTCATTTGGGAAAATCGCATCGGCAAGTCGGCCACTGGAAATTCGCAGCGTGGCTTGGCGATTTACGACGACAAAGTGTTTGTCACCACCGGAGAAGCGCATATCTTCGCGCTCGACGCGCGGACCGGCAAGGACGTCTGGGACACTCTGATCGGCGATCGTAGCAAAGGCAATTACAGCACCAGCAGCGGACCCATCATCATCAAAGGCAAAGTAGTCCAAGGCTTGGGGGGAGCGCTGTGCTCGCAGTACCGGGACGAAAAGTGCTTCATCAGCGCCTACGACGCCAAAGACGGCAAGCAGCTCTGGAAGTTCTACACCATCGCGAAAGAGGGTGAACCGGGCGGCGACACCTGGGGCAAGCTTCCGAGCCTGTTCCGCGCGGGCGGCGACACGTGGATTACGGGAAGCTACGATCCCGATCTCAACTTGACCTACTGGGGAGTCGCCCAGTCGAAACCCTGGATGCGCGCCAGCCGGCAATCGGGAAACGGCTCGACTCTTTACGCCAACTCCACGGTCGCTCTCGACGTCGATTCGGGGAAGCTCTCCTGGTATTACTCGCACGCGCCTGGGGAGACGCTCGATCTCGATGAAGTGTTCGAACGTGTTCTGGTCGACGACGGCGGCCAGAAGCTGGTCTTCAGCGCCGGCAAGACCGGCATTCTGTGGAAGAACGACCGGAAGACCGGCAAGTATCTCGGTCACAAGGAAACTGTTTTTCAGAACGTCTACGATTCGTTCGATCCAAAAACGGGCGAGCCGCACTACCGGAACGACATCGTCGAGAACCAGATCGGCGAGTGGGTGCAGAGTTGCCCGACCTCCGAGGGTGGCCACAATTGGCACGCCATGAGCTACCACGCTGGAACCAACCAGCTCATCATCCCCGTCGCGCAAAGCTGCCAGGAGATGAACCCCCTGAAAATCGAACTGGTCGAGGGCGGCGGCAGTGGAGGCGGAGCGACCCGGCGCTTTTACGAGTCGCCCGGGTCCAATGGCAACGTCGGGAAGCTGGCGGCGTTCGACGTCAAAACGCTGAAAGAGACATGGAAGCTCGAGCAGCGGGCGCCGTTCATGACGGCGGTGTTATCGACAGCCGGCGGAATCGCGTTCGTGGGAGACATGAATCGCGTCTTCCGGGCCGTGGACGTGAAAACGGGCAAGGTGCTATGGGAAACGCGACTCGGAACTTCGGTGCAGGGTTTCCCACTAACGTTCAGCATCGGCGGGAAGCAATATATCGCCGTTTCGACTGGACTCGGCGGCGGCAGCCCGCGCATGGTCCCCAGCGTGCTTGCTCCCGATGTCCACTATCCCTCCAACGGGAATGCGTTATACGTGTTTGCCTTGCCCGACAAGAAGTAGTGCGCTGATTCTCGCCGCCGTAAGCGCCTGGGCGCAACCGCTCATGCCCTGGCCGGCGAGCATCAATGTGCAGCCCGGGGCGATTCAGATCACCGCCGGCTTCAATATATCGGTATCCGGAGCCGGCGGCGCCGACGCGCGCGTCAAAACCGCGGTCCAGCGAACCGTCGCGCGACTCGCCCGCCAAACCGGTTTGCCGATCTCCGGGCATTCGGCGCCGCTCCTGAATATCGTCGTCGAAACCCGAGATCATGGCTCGCCGCAGCGCATGGACGACGACGACGGGTACTCGCTCCAGGTAGCCAAGGACCATATCCGCCTTTCGAGCGATGGCCCGCTGGGCGTCTTGCGCGGCCTCGAAACGTTTCTGCAACTCGTCCAGCCCTGCCGCGAAACTGCGTCGCCGGGGTTCTGCCTGCCTTTCGTCGAAATACGCGACCAACCGCGCTTTCCATGGAGAGGACTCTCGCTGGACGTTTCGCGCCACTTCATTCCGGCGGCCGGCATCAAGCGCACGATTGACGGGCTTGCCGCGGTTAAACTCAACGTTCTGCACTGGCACCTTTCCGACGACCAGGGCTTTCGCGTCGAAAGCAAGAAATTCCCCCGCCTCCAAGAAAAGGGGTCAGACGACTTATATTACACGCAGGCGGAAATCCGGGATGTGATCGCCTATGCGCGCGAGCGAGGCGTCCGGATTGTGCCCGAGTTCGACATTCCCGGCCACGCCACCAGCTGGCTCCCGGGCTATCCCAACTTGGGCAGCCGGCCCGGACCCTTCCAGATCGTGCGGGAATACGGAGACCCCGACGCGGTGATCGATCCCACCAAGGAATCAACGTACCGTTTCCTGGACGGTTTCCTCGGCGAAATGGCAAAGCTCTTTCCCGATGAGTATTTTCACATCGGCGGTGACGAAGTCAACCCGCGAGACTGGAACGGCCAGCCGCACATCCGGGCGTTCATGAAAGAGCATCGCATCGCGAACGCCGTGGAGTTGCACGCCTACTTCAACAAGCGCCTACAAAAGATTCTGGCCCGATACAAGAAGCGCATGGTCGGATGGGATGAAATCCGTCAGGCGGATCTGCCCAAGAACGTTCTGATTCAATCCTGGCGCGGGCAACAATCGCTCGCCGAGGCGGCACGGGCGGGCCATCCGGGCATTCTTTCCGCCGGCTACTATCTGGACCTGATGCGGCCCGCATCAGAACACTACATCGTCGACCCATTCAAAGGAGCAACCGCCGATCTGAGCCCCGAGGAGAAGCAGCGAATTCTCGGTGGTGAGGCCGCCATGTGGGAAGAGCTGGCGACGGCCGAGACGGTGGATGCCAAACTGTGGCCGCGGCTCGCCGCCATCGCCGAGCGATTCTGGTCGCCCGAATCGGTGACCGACCTGGCCTCCATGTACCAGCGGCTCGAACCAGTCAACCGGTGGCTGGAGTGGCTCGGCCTGACGCATCGCTCCAGCCTGGAGCTGATGCGGCAGCGTTTGGCCGGCTCCATGCCGGCGGAACCGCTGCATGCATTTGCTTCCATTTTGGAACCGGTGAAAGGCTACGAGCGTCATCGAAATCACTACGGCGCGTCGAGTCCGTTCAATCACTTGGTCGATGCGATTCCGCCTGAAAGTGACGCCGCGCGTGACTTTCGCAATGCGGCCGACCAATATCTCGGCGCTAGCAACCCGGCCGGCGCGGAATCGCTGCGGAAGCAACTTGCCGCCTGGTTGCAGAACGCGGCGGACGTAAGGCCATTGTTACAGAGCAACACGGTACTGGCGGAGAATGTGCCTGTGGCCGATGCGGTGGTTACCTTATGCCAAGCCGGTGAAGAGGCCCTCTTGTACATGGCGACCGCCCCTCCCAGCGATTGGAAACGGCGCACCCTTGCGGCGCTCGAAGACGCCGTCAAGCACCGCGCAAGTTTGCTGATCGCGATCGCCCCCGCGATTCGCAAAATGGTGGAAGCCGTTCCGTGAAGAATTCGCTCAACCCGCTCCGTGGCGATCACGCAGAGTGCCGATACCGAACCGCGACCGTCAGGGAGCGGGCTGCAGAAAGTGCACTACTACCCTTGACCGTCGTACTACAATGGCTGCTATGAGGATCCTTCGCGCTGCGTTCCTCACAAGTCTAGGCCTTCCTTGTTTCGGTTCTTTGGTCCTCAAATCCCCCTCCGTCGATACCTCGCAATTCGTCGTCACTCAGTTCGTCACCGGTTTGTCGACCCCGCTCAGCACCCTGGCGCTGTCCGACGGGAGTGTCGCCATTACAACCTCGGCGGGTATCTTCAGATATACGGACACCGACCATGATGGCATCGCCGACGGGCCAGGCGTCCCGCTATTTACAACCGATACCGGACCCCACACAGGCCTCATCCGAGCCGGAAGCGACTACATTGACGGGAACACCGGCGATCACATGATCACCATCCTGCAGCCGGGAGCGACTCCCGCCTCGCCGCTCACCTCGCTCGGCGCGCTGCAACTCACCTTCCCGGACGATTGGGAGCACAACCAGATCGGAATCGCGGCGCGACCGACTCCCAACCAAGCGGGCTTTTACGATCTCGTATTCAACATCGGATCGCGATTCGATCATGATCTCTCGACCGGCAAGGTCACTCTGGGCGGCGGGCTGGCTTCGGGTACCCTCGACGGCGATTCTCTGTACGTCATCACGCTCGACCTCAACGGGCCGCTACCGGTTGCGTCGAACCTCCACAAAGTGGCTTCGGGAATCCGCAATGTGATCGGTATGGGCTTTTCGGCGACCGGCGACTTCTATTTCGCCGACAACGCCATCGACGGCACCGGACCGGGAGGCGACGAACCGCCCCAGGCTGAAGAACTGAATCGCATCGCCGCCGCCGATCTGGCCGGGTCGGCGCAGAACTTTGGCTACCCGGATTGCTATATCCAATACCGAAGCGGCACTCAGATCGGATCAGGCTGCGTGCTGCCGCTGTTGACGTTTCAACCGATTCCCAACGGCACGGCGCTCGGCTCGGAAAGCGAAGGCGTGACGCAATTGGCGTTTGCACCCGCCAATTTCCCGAACGGCTTTAACAACGGCATCTTCTTGGGATTCGCCGGGAAATTCTTTCTGACTGGAACCGACAACGAGGAGAACGCAGTCGTGTATTACGACTTCGCGACCGGGAACTATCTCCATTTCTCCGAAAACAGCCAAGACGGCGTCTACATGCCGATCGGCGTCATGACCACTGCGGATTCCCTCTTCATCTCGGACTATGGCTCGGGAATAGTCTATGAAGTACGGGCGGCGGTCCCTGAGCCGCAGTCCCTGGGGCTCATCACCTTGGGCTTGGCCGCTTTGGCGTGCGGGGCGCGACGACCTGGAGTCTTCCGAAAATAGAACCCCGCCCTAACGGGCAGGGCTTTGCGTTTGCGTCCGTCCACGGCACTCGTCAACCACGCCGGAAAGCCCCGCCCGTTAGGGCGGGGTTACGAACCATGGAGACAGGAGACTAATCGGCTTGCTTCGCGGCCAAGTTCGAGGCT
>JBGPHB010000343.1:0-5755 GCA_041484155.1 Bryobacteraceae bacterium | reverse complement strand
TGACGACTCGGCCTGGGGGGCTCCCCTCCGGGTTAAGCAGCCCAAACGCGCCTCGCTGTCGATCCCCGGCGAACTGGCGGCACGCGCAGCTTTCCTGGCGAGGCTCCATCGGGAGTCCGGTGTCGATCAGTGGGTCGAGCGGGTCGTTCGGGAAAGGGTCGAGTTGGAGGAACTGGCCTTTACCGAGGCCAAGAAAGAGCTAACTTCCTGAGGGCGCGCTACGTAAAGATCAACGAAAATCAAGTCGGCGCGAGCCGCAGTCTCCCAACCGAATCGCTTCACTGTGTTGGCGGGCGGCGTCGATTCGAGCCAGCATATCGGGATCAATCGGAGGTTTTACCAGCGGTTCGAGAAATTCAACCGCCGTCTCGGTTCCAGATGCCGGAAGCTGCCCGACCAAGTCGTGCAGTTTCTGCTTTGCGCTCACGCGGTACCTTCTTGGTTTTCAGCATGCCACAAAAGGCTCGATGAGAAGCCGTGAGGGATTGTTCGCTTAACCCGCTCCCTCACGGTCGCGGTTCAGTAAGGGGGCTGATTGCGCACAACGGCGACAGTGATGGAGCGGACTGGCTGAACTTGCCTTTGTTTTACAAAGTACTTGACAGTGAGGGTAAGTCCGGTTATTATGATCCCATGGCCTCGGTCCAGCCGATTCGCCCCCGTACCGCGGAACCCATCCCGATGCACGACCATGCGATGGACAACCTGCGTTACATCCGTGAAACGATGGAGCGCGCGGGGTCCTTTACCGCCGTGCCTGGATGGGGCGGCGTGGCGATGGGGGTTACGGCCCTGGTGGCCAGCGCCGTCGCGATGCAGCAGACTTCGATTCGCGCATGGCTGGCGACCTGGTTGGTGGAAGGCGTGCTGGCGATCGCCATCGGCCTGATGGCGATGGGGCGGAAGGCGCGCGCGGCCGGACTCCCCATGTGGTCTCCGCCAGTGCGGAAGTTCGTCTTCAGCTTCGTGCCGCCTCTGGTGGTGGGCGCGGCGCTCACCATGGTCCTGTGGCGTGCGGGTGTGGTGGCCGCGATCCCCGGCGTTTGGCTGATGCTGTACGGGACGGGCGTCATAACAGGCGGCGCGTTTTCCGTACCGGTGGTTCCCGTGATGGGCGTGTGCTTTCTAATTGTGGGAGCGCTGGCCATGTTCCCGCCCGCGGTTTGGTTCATGCCTTGGAATGACGTGTGGCTCGGTCTGGGTTTTGGCGGCTTGCATATTCTGTTCGGAGCGATTATCGCGAGGAGGTACGGTGGCTAGAAACAGCGCGCTCTCCGCCTCGCAAGCTCCGGCGCTCGCACTGGAGCGAACCGGTCCCAGCATCCCCGATCTCGACCGGCTGATTCACGAGCGCATTCGCCTGGGAATCGTAAGCGCTCTGGCGGCCAACTCATCGCTGACTTTCAACGACCTAAAGCGGCTGCTCAAAACCACCGATGGCAATTTGAGCGTCCATGCACGGAAGCTGGAAGAGGCCAAGTACATCGCTTGCACGAAGTCGTTCGAAGGCCGCATGCCCAAGACCGAGTACACGCTCACGCCGGCCGGGCGGAAGGCATTCGAAAAATACCTGGACCACATGGAAGCGATCATTCAGGCAGCCAAGCGGTGATCGCCCGTTGGATGCTCACGAGAGGATTTCTTCGGAGGAAGACTTTACAATGAGAAGTACTTTTGGAAGTGGCCTGCACGTGGCCATCATCATGGATGGCAACGGCCGATGGGCGAATGCGCGCGGCCTGCCGCGCATCGCGGGGCATCGCGCAGGGGCCGATGCGGTGCGCCGGACCATAGAAACTTCGCCATCACTAGGTATTTCGGTGCTGACATTGTATGCATTCTCAGCGGACAACTGGCGGCGTCCGCCGCGCGAAGTCTCGGCGTTGATGAAGCTGCTGGGCCACTATCTCGAACAGGAGACCGACCGATGCGTCGCCAACGGCGTTCGCCTGCAGGCCATCGGGCGGCGCGACCGCCTCCCTGCCGCGCTTCTCGCCTTGCTGGAAAAAGCCGAGCGCAAGACCGCGGCCGGTCGGCGCCTGCATCTGCGGCTGGCGATCGACTATTCGTCGCGCCAGGCGATTCTGGCGGCCGCGCGAAAGCTTCGGCAGGAGCATGCGGTCACAGAAGAAAGCTTTTCGCGATTGATCGGACCGGATGTCGATCTTCTGATCCGCACCAGCGGTGAGCAGCGGCTGAGCGATTTTCTGCTGTGGGAGTGCGCTTATGCCGAGATGGTGTTCACGTCTCGCATGTGGCCCGAGTTCTCAGCAGAGGATCTGACGGCCGCGATTGGCGAGTTTCACGGCCGCGAGCGGCGCTTCGGAGCGATCGCTCCCGCGGATGCGCAGCGCACTGCCTGATAATTCATGCCGGTAGCCGGCTCGGCGAGAAGAAAGCCGGCCCGGAGGCCGGCTCGCCGCCAGGACTGGCTGCCCCACGCGGCTAGGCGGGGGCCACTTCGAGCTTCGCGCCCAGGGTCAGGAAATTCAGCAGCGTCGCCGCCACTCCGCATCCCGCGATTACGATGGCCATCGGCAACGCCGTGGAACTCTCGATTGTCCCCAAGGCCGTGGTGGCAATGGCGGCAATGACGAACTGATTGGTGCCGAGCAGCGCCGAAGCCATGCCCGCGATGTCCCCATGCCTCATCATGGCGATGGCGGAGCCGTTCGGGAAAATGAATCCTCCACTGGCCACGTAAAAGAAGACCGGAATGAAGATCCCGATAATGCCGCCGGCTCCGGTCAGCGCCGCGCCCAGGAGCGCGAATCCAGCCACAAGCTGAACCAGGTTGGCGATCCGCAGCACCCGCCAAAGGGGCACGCCGTTCAGCATGCGGCCGTTCACCTGCGAGGCCGTAATCACACCGGCGGCGATGGTTCCGAACAACCAGCCGAACCGTTGCGGGGGCACATGGTAAAGATTGATAAACACGAACGGCGCGCTGGCGATATAGGCGAACATTCCGGCGGAGCTGAATCCGCAGACCAACGAAGCGCCGAGAAAAGTGCGATCGCGAAGGAGCCGCGCGTAGCTGGAAAAAATGTGCTCGGCATGCAGGGGTCGTTCGCCGCCCGGGGCCAGGGATTCCGGCAGGCGGAAATGCATTCCCACCAGGCACGCCGCGGCCAGCAACGCCTGGGTCCAAAAGATGGACTGCCAGCCAAACCACACCAACAGATAACCGCCAAACAGCGGCGCCGCCACCGGCGAAACGCCCATCACCAACATCAGCATCGAAAATATCCGGCGCATTTCCTCCGGAGGAAACAGGTCGCGCACCATGGCACGTGACATCACCGCTCCGCCGCAGCCTCCGATGGCCTGGAATAGCCGGAACACGGCCAGGGCGTGAATGGACGGGGCAATCGCGCAAGCGGCTGCGGAGGTGATGAACAACATCAAGCTGAAGTAGAGCGGAGGCTTCCGTCCGAAGCGGTCCGTGACCGGTCCGTACAAAGTCTGGCCCAGCGCGAATCCCAGGAAATACGTGGTGAGGGTGCGCTGCACCTCCGCCGTAGAAGCGTTAAATACACGTTCCAGCAGCGGCAACGACGGGAGATACATGTCGATCGACAACGGCGCGAAAGCCTGCAACGCGCCCATCAGGATAATGAGTTCGAGGTGGCGTGCGGGCGTCCGGCTGGCGTATTGGGTAATCAAGGCAGGAAGAGCCAGTGTAGCAGCTAGGTCGCCGGGCAGTGAGTGATGCGTAAACATCAGACAGGAACTATGACATGATGTTTATATGCGAACCACCCTTACCATTGAACCTGACGTGGCGCTAAAGCTCAAAAAGAAGATGGCCTCAAAGAAGCTGAGCCTGAAGGATGCCGTGAACCAGGCGCTCCGCATTGGACTCGAAGCGGATGAGACTTACAAGCGGGTTCGGTTCAAGGTGGAGCCTCACGCGTTTGGGTTCAAGGCGGGAATCGATCTGGACAAGCTCAACCAGTTGGCCGACGAGTTGGAAACCGAAGAGTTCTTGCGCAAACTTCACCGATGATCATCCCTGATGTTAATCTTCTGATTCATGCCTATAACCGCCAGTCTTTAAATCACTTAGTTGCTCGCGACTGGTGGGAGAAGACACTCACTCGACCGCGACCCGTAGGGTTGCCGTGGGTGACGATCCTGGGCTTCATCCGGATCGCGACGCACCGTGGGATTCTAGAGAACCCCATGTTCCCGGCGGACGCGATCCGGCGCGTGCGAAGCTGGCTGGCGATTCCGAACGTGCAGATCCTGACGCCCGGCGAAACACACCCGGAGATCCTATTTCGCCTGATCGAACATCTGGGAACGGCTGGGAATCTGACTACCGATGCACACCTCGCGGCGCTCGCGATCGAATTCCAAGCTGAATTGGCGTCCACCGATGCCGACTTTGCCCGGTTCCCGGGGCTTCGCTGGTTTAATCCAGTCGCGGTCGCCTGAGGATCGTGGCGCACGCACTTTGCGTGCCACGTCCCCACTCGCGGGGACGCGTGGAGTTTCTACATTTCCGAACAGAACCCCGCCCTGACGGGCAGGGTTTGCCGGGGTGTTGCGGATGCACGACAAGCCCCGCCCGTTAGGGCGGGGTTACGTCCCCACTCGTGGGGACGCGTGGTCAGAGCGCGGTCACAAAAGTGTGAACGTGGCACGCAAAGTGCGTGCTCCACGGCCACGTTAGATTCCGCTTGCTCGGACCCAGAAGCTCTCGGTCCACTTGCCGCCCGCGGGCACGCTCTGCAAGGCGGGATATTTGCCTTCGTGCTGGAGGTTGACGCCGCTCGTGATGGCGGTCATGGGTTCGAAGCAGATGAAGTCTCGGGTTTGTCCAGGTGGCGGAGCCGGTTCCCAGATGACTGCGACCGGATACTTGGGCCCAAACAGGGTCTCGACTTTCTTGCCACCCGACTCGATGGAGAAATGCGCGCGGCCGTCCGCGTCGCGCTCCAGGTCGGTGAAACCAGTGTCCAAAGTGCGGCCTTTTAGCGGCAGCGGATTCGGCAGATCGACCGGCTTGAACTCCCCGGTCGGGATCACGCGATCATCGGCTACGACCATCTTGCGGGCTGGCAGATGCGCGGTCCATTCGTCGCGCGGAATGTCGGGAATGCGGTAGTACGGGTGAAACCCGATCGCGAGCGGCATTGGTTCCGAACCCAGGTTGCTCACGGTTAGCCTTATTTCCAGGACACCACTCGCGAGCCGGTAGGTCATCTCGTATTCATGAGCGAAAGGCCACTGCGCCATCAGGTCGGGATATTTCCAAAATTCCAGCCGGCTCGTCGCGTGAGCGGATTGCCGATCCGCCGCGACTTCGGTTACGTGCCACAGCCCGGAGCCGGAAAGCATCCCATGAATCGGCAAGCCGCGGTTGTCATTGCGGACATTGCCGAGATTCATGTTGAACACATACTTCTTGCCGTTGGCCCAAAAGCCGGGCTCGTTCAGCCGGTTCGCCCACGGCGCTAAGAAGGGGATGCCATTCAGATCGGGCTGTTTCTGTAGCTCAGCGAGATCGGAGTTTGGGAAGTAGAGAATGTTTTTTCCGTGGACTTTCATCTCGTAGGCGCGGTTGCCGATGGACGGGGCAATCGAGACTTCGACGCCGCGGGCAGCGTCGTTCAGGCGGACGATGGGGATGCCGTGGTCCGACGTCTGGGTGGCGGTGTAGTTTTGCGCGGCGGACGCGATCGAAATCGTCAGGAGTAGAATTGCGTTATTCATTTTCACAAGTGCAGGCCGGGGCCTGCGTTACACT
>JBGPHB010000342.1:0-5758 GCA_041484155.1 Bryobacteraceae bacterium | reverse complement strand
GGATCACGTTAAAGCGGTATGGGTTTGCCGCGGGTTGCCACATGCCGGACAAATCAGGCTTGCCATCCGGCGTCCGGGGTGCGGGAGCCGTCAGGTTGGGCTTGCCATCGGCAGTCCGGGGAATCCCCGGCGTGGGCAAATTGAGCCATTGAGCGCACAGTGAAACCGGCAGCAGCCAAAGGGCCGCCGGCATCGCGATTCTATCCATGAAGGCTTCCTCCCGCTCGGACTCATCCGGGCGATATTATACCGCAGCACGACGCTACTTCCCCCACGGAACGGCTCTACTTCCCGGCGTGCGGTGTCATGCCCTCAGCCTCGAAAGGTACAATCCAAAGGTCATAAGAAAGCGAAACACGCCGACCGGCTCCGGCTGATCCTGGGCCGTCTGAACGCGTCAACCAGCGCGCACGAAATGAACTTGCCCGGCTTGGATCTCCACGAACTCCGTGGCGCCAGAAAGGGTACGTGGGCCGTTAAGGTGAGCGGCAACTGGCGCGTCACGTTCACCTGTGCTGGCAAGGACGTCGATAAAGTGGACTACGAGGACTACCACTGAGGTAACCATGAAAATGCATAATCCGCCACACCCGGGTGAGGTGCTCAAGGTGTTGTGCCTGAACCCCCTAAATCTAACCGTCACAGAATCCGCGCGTGCGCTCGGCGTGAGTCGCAAGACGCTGTCCGGTATATTGAACGGGCGCGCCGGAATCAGCCCCGAGATGGCAATCCGCCTCTCGATCGCCTTCAACACCAGCACTGAAAGCTGGCTCAACCAGCAGGTTCAGTATGACCTCTGGCAGGCAGAAAGAACCCGCAAGCGGCTCCGTGTGGCGAAGTTGTCTGCCGCGTGATGGTAATGGTTCGCAGGCGACGAAATTCCGCGGGCCGCGCTCATCACTTGGCGAGGGGCAGCCGCCGTCACCGGTGAACTCCGGATGCTGGTAACGGATTGGGGGTTCAGCGGCGCCGTCTTTGTGCCATCGGCTGCAACGCCTTGTTAGGCTGGCGCCCTTCGTGAGCTTCGGTTCGTCGCCGGGGAACCTTAGCTTGTGCTAGTGAAACCAAGAGCCGTAGAGCATCGTTGACCGCAGTGGAATCCTTAAACACGATTGCCACATCCGGATCGAGGAGCACGACATTGGTACCCCGTCGATAGCGCTCGTAGTACTTACCTCGAACTGCGCCTGTAAAATCGTACTCGGGGAGCATGTCATCGTCAGAAGTGGTTCTCCGTCTTTGACTCATAGTTCATTCTCTCACGCTGGGTTGCGCGCCTGGCGCTGATGATTCGGATTGCTTCACCACGATCGACGTGGACAACCACGAGCAATCGTCGCGGTGCGGAGTAGCCGATCGTCACAACGCGTATCTCATCCATAGAATGAAGCGGATCTACGATCGTACTGGCCAATGGATCGCCGAACACCCTAGACGCCTCATCGAAAGAGACCCTGTGTCTTGCCAGGTTGCGGGCGGCCTTTAACAGATCCCACTGGAACTGCACGCTTCGGTCGTACTACTGCCCGCTGACACTCCGAGCGGATCACGCGGCCAAGGTTCCGCCTTAGGGGTACCGCACTGCGGTATACTGTGACTGTTGGACGATGCGCCACAGATCACGGTCCTTCAATTGCCGAAGTTCAAGGCCGAGGCTGCGGAATTGATCGGAGCGGGCGGCATTGAGGCGGTCGCCGTTTACCTTATAGAGCATCCGAACACGGGCGACGTGTTACCGGGCACTAGCGAAGTACGAAAGCTGCGATGGGCAGCCAAGGGCAAAGGGGAAACGTGGCGGCGCGCGAATCATCTATCTGTACGTCGTGATCTCTGCCCGCATCTACCTACTCCGCTGCTATGCGAAGAACGTGAAGACCATCTAACCGCTGGCGAGAAGAGGGAATTGCGGCAAATCGCGGCTCATTTGAAAGGAGTGCAATAGTATGCCGAAAAAGGCGGCCGCCAAGAAGACCAGCTTCGGAGCGAACCTGATTGAGGATATGAAACTGGTCCTTGCGCACCAGCGGGGCAAAGTTGAGTTGGAACAGGTTTGGCCGAAGCCCATCAATGTTAAGGCCATTCGCAAGCAGATGAAAATGTCGCAGACCGAATTCTCGCGGGCGTATGGCATCAACAAACGCGCGTTGCAGGAATGGGAGCAGGGCGGGCGCCAACCAGACTCGGCTGCGCGTGCGTACTTGACCGTCATCGCGAGAGAGCCGACCGTAGTGCGCCGGGCACTGGCCAGCGAATGAAGTCGAGAAGCAATTTGATCGGACGCTGATCGCTGACGGTTTCGGCCCGAATACGTCACCGTAATTCCGAACGAGTGTACCTAGCTTAGCTAGATCATCCCTTCTGGGGTTTCCTATTTAACAGGGTGTCCGGCGCGCACTATGTCCGGTTCCACAACCGTCGACACTCCCGCCGCGCTCATTACTTGACGAAGCGCAGCCGACGTGGCCGGTGAACTCCGGATGCTGGTCCCCAGGAGGACGCCGTCGGCGATCCGCAAGGGCGTCCATCCGGTCTTGTTCTTTTGATTCCAGATTTCGATTTTGGCGCCCTTATCAATTAGGAATTGGGCAGCCGAAGGGACCTGCTTGTAGGCCGCGGCGTGGATTACGGTCTCTCCGTGGCTGTCAACGCCGTTCACGTCGCCGCCGAGATCCACGGCCACTTTCACAGCCTCCAGCACTTCGGTTTCTGTCCCCGGGTCCTCTCCTGGAGAATACGTCCCGACTCCTGCCGCCGCCAGTAGTGGCGTCGTATTGTCGGCATTCGGCAAAAGGGGGTCGGCGCCAAGTTCGGCCAGGAGACGCATTAAAGGAGCATCCGCGGTTCTGGCCGCCATCAAGAAGGGCGTTGCACCCATCATGTTCAGAGAGGTCCGCCCGACGTTCCCCTGCTTGGTCATCCGCGCGTTCACGTTCGCCCCCTTCGCTACCAGCTTTCGCACCAGGTCGAGACTGGACAGATTACCGGAGCCTTCCGGCGCGGGGTCGTTGTCGCCGCGGCCGGGTTTGCGTACCCAGGTGATTTGATGCAAGGCGGTCCAGCCTTGGGCCGCCGCATTCGGATTTGCGCCCGCGTCCAGCATCACTCCGGCGAGTTCGTAATGGGCGTTCGCGACCGCTAAAACCATGGCGCTGATACCGGCAACACCTGACCCTCTACCGGATTGCCAGGTCTCATTCACGTCCGCTCCGATTTTGAGCAGCGCCCGGACCACGCCGATCCGGCCCTCCCGTACTGCAAACAGCAAAGGAGTAAAGCCGCCCTTGGTACGTGCATGAAGATCGGCTCCGCGCTCGACCAACTCTTCCACAACCGTTGTGTTACCGTCGGCGGCTGCCCACATCAGGGCCGTCTGCCCGCGCTGGCTTTCTTTGAAGTTCACGTCGGCTCCGTAGGTGAGCAGTACTTTCACGGCATCCACCTTGCCGGTGCGCGACGCCGTCATCAACACGGTTTCTCCTCCCGGGAGTGCGGTGTTGGGATCGGCTCCGGCCTTCAAGAGCGACTCGATCACAGCCGCGTTCCCATTGAGGCAGGCTAGCGAGAGCGGCGTGACTCCATAGCGATTCGCGGTCTTCACGTTTGCACCGCTGCGAATTAATAAGTTGACCGTCTCTGGATCGTCACGGCGCACGGCCCAATGGAGGGCCGTTGAACCATCGGTGTCGGCGGCGCTCAGGTCGATGTGCTGGGGCACCAGGCGCTGAATGGCCGCTTTGTCCGAATTCTTCACAGCCTGTACCAGCCGGACATCGGTACTCGCGGCAAACAGACTCGTCGCCAATGCCACCCAAGCGATCCATCTTAGATGTTTCATGATTGACTCCTTCTGATTTCACGCGCTAGTGTGCTGCCCGCTCCCTGACGGTCGCGGTTCGGTGTCGGCGCTTTGGGTAATCAGCCACTTACCGAACCGCGACCGTAAGGGAGCGGGCAGCACTAGATCACACAGAAAGCAGTTCGTCCACTCTTCCCCGGCTGTCCGCGAAGCTGTCGAGGTGGATTCCCGCTTTGTCCAACAGGGTCAGGTGAAGATTTGCCAGCGGGGTCGGCTCAGCGTACTTGATGTGGCGGCCTCCCTTCAGCTTGCCCGCGCCGCCCCCGGCGATGACGATCGGCAGGTTTACGTGGTTATGGATGTCGGAATTGCCCATGCCACTGCCCAGCAGGATCATGGAGTGGTCCAGCAGCGAGCCTTCGCCGTCCGGAGTGGACTTTAACTTCTCCACGTAGTACGCAAACAACGACACATGATACGCGTTGATCTTGGCCAGTTGCGCCAACTTCCCGGGGTCGTTTCCGTGGTGCGAGGTGGGGTGATGCGCTTCTGAGACGCCGACCTCGGGATACGTGCGCGTACTCGCTTCCCGAGCCAACTGAAACGTGAGGACCCGTGTGATGTCGGCCTGCATGGCCAGCACCTGCAAATCGAACATCAGCTTGGCGTGGTCTCCATAAGCCGACGGCGCCCCGATCGGCCGACTGAGGTCGGGCATGGTGGATTTAGCCATTTGTTCTTCCGCTTTCTGAATACGGCGCTCCAGCTCCCGAACCGTATCGAGATACTGGCTGAGCTTGGTGCGGTCGCCCGGACCGAGCTTCCTCTGAATGTGTGCGATATCCTCGGTCAGCCAATCGATCAGGCTGCCGTCTTCCCGCAGTGCGGCGAGCTGGTCCGCGGCGCTGCCGCCATCGCCAAACAGGCGCTCGAAGACCACGCGCGGGTTCGCCTCGGCGGGCAGCGGTGTGGTGGGCGACGACCAAGAGAGACTGGTCTCGTACACACACGACATGCCGCCATCGCAGGAACCAATCGGCGACGTTGCGTCCATGGCCAGTTCGAGCGAGGGCAGCCGCGTGTTCTTGCCGATCTGCTTCGCCGCGATCTGATCGACCGTGGTTGCCAACTCGTAGTCGGCGCCTTCGGTCAGCTTGGCTCTCGCGGCGCTCAGGAACCCGGAGTTGGAAGTGGCATGATTCCCCGGCGAGTAAGAGTTCTTCAGCTCCAGATTCGAAATCACCGTGATTTGGTCTAGAACCGGGGTGAGCGTGCTCAATGTGGGCGACAGCTCGGTAATATTCCCCACATCCTTCGGGAACCACTGAAACCAATTACATCCCATGGGAATGTACACAAATCCCAGGCGGCGTACCGGGCGGGCGGCCGCGGCCTGGGCTGAAAGTGATGGAATCATGGCATCCAGCAAGGGCAGCGCTAAAGTCACGCCCGCACCGCGCAGAAACGTCCGCCGAGGTAACGCCTTCTTCGTGATGATCATTGTGATCTCCTCATTTCAAATGGTGTGCTGTTGACGATTCCTAAGACAAGCGACGAGAAGCGGTAGTCGTTAGTGCGGGCATCCCGCACGATCTTGCGGACCGCCGCCGCATCGTAAGATTCAAGGCCGCGGCCTAACCCGTAGGTGAGAAGCTTTTCCGTAAGCGTGGTCACGAACAGCTCCGGACGGCTCAGCAAAGCCTGCCGGAGTCCGGACACTCCCGCAAACTCGCCGCCGTCGGGAAGATTTCCCGAGGCGTCAATGGGCGCATCCTGATCGCTGGTCCGCCAGCGGCCGACGGCATCGTAGTTCTCAAGCGAAAAGCCCACCGGATCCATGAGCCGATGACAACCGGCGCAGGGCTGAACGGCGCGGTGTGCGGCCATGCGCTCCCGCATCGTCAGAACCTTGCCGGCAGAGCCGTTGTCCTTCAGCGGCGGCACGTTCGGCGGTGGCGGCGG
>JBGPHB010000341.1:0-5758 GCA_041484155.1 Bryobacteraceae bacterium | reverse complement strand
GATGCCGCGATCGCGGACGTGGTGCCGGACGGCAGCTTTCTGATCGCGCGGCTCAATTCCGGGCGCCGAAAGCAGTTGCACCAGTACTGGCCTGAGACGGGGCGGCTGCAAACGCTGAACGTGCTACTGGGATCTATTGATACGGCGCCTGCGCGCATAACACCCGCCGGCGACCGCGTGGCTTTTTTCGGTACGCCTCTCGATCGACCGGATGCGCCGAATCAGTTTTACGCGATGGACTTGCGCTCTGGAGCCGCAGTAAGACTCGGGCCGGATGTCGCCGCACCGGACGCAAGTATCAACACCGACGTGGCCATTGGCCCAGACGGCGCGTCGGTCGTGTTCAACGGGATGGCGGGCGATGCTCTGTGTATCTTTAGTGCTCCTATCGGTGGTTCCGGGGAAGTTCGGAGGCTGCTCACGCTCACCGAGCGCATATCAGGCTTAGATGTGGCTCCCGACGGGTCCCTCTATATCGGCCAGGGCGACCGCAACGGCGAGGTGGTACGGCTCTCCCCCTCAGGTGGAACACCGGAGCGCATCGGAACTGCGCTGAGCAACACTGCGGTAGGAGGAGTTACCTTGCCGCTGCCAGACGGCCGGGTGGTTTTCAGCTCGCAGACGGCAAACCAACGCCGGCTGCTAGTAGCGCGCCCGGGAAAAGAATCAGAGCCTTTCGTGCAGACACAAGACGTAACCGCCGCTCCGGCTGCGTTGATAAGTCGAACCGAGGCCGCGTTCACGATCGGCGAGGCCGCCGACCGCACCATTGGGCTGGTATCGATCGCTGATGGGAGGCTGGCCAAACGGCTGAACGGGCCCAAGGGCGCGGACATCAGAAGCATGGCCGCCTCACCGGACGGCCGCACCATCTACTACACGGCATCAGGTTCCGTGTGGAGTGTTCCGGTCTCCGACGGCACGCCTCAGAAGCTTCGGCCCGGCGACTCGGTCACCGTCGATCCCTATAAGAACGAACTGATCGTCCAGTTGATCGAGAAGGAAGCTGTGCGGCTGGTCCGAACGCCGCTTAAAGGCGGTCCGGAACGAACAATACCGGTTCAGGCCGGCATCCGTATCGCGCCCGTCGAAGACGCGCTTCATCCAAACGGAGTTTCAAAAGACGGATTGATTCTGGTTCGCGTGGCCCCTTCCAGCTCCTGGTTCTGGCCGACCGGGGTGCTCGATCCGCAGACGGGCCGCGTGCGGATTCCTTCGATCGGGTATGACGCGGATATGAGTTCGGCCGGTTGGGCGGACGATGGGAAGATTGTCGTGCTGGCTTATCCGTTCCGGTCCAGTTTGTGGCACTTCCGGACGGAAGAGAGTAAGCGATGAGTTTGGCTGCCGGCGACAAGCTCCCTTTCGAAATCCTCGCGCTGATCGGAGCGGGCGGAATGGGCGAAGTTTATCGCGCTCGTGACCCTCGCCTGAATCGCGAGGTTGCGATCAAGACATCCTCCGCGCAGTTCGGAGAAAGATTCGAACGGGAAGCCAAGGCAGTCGCCGCCCTGAACCATCCCAACATTTGGCCATCTGTATGATGTCGGCCCGAATTATTTGGTGATGGAGTATATCGAGGGGAAGCTCCGAAAGGTCCTCTCCCGCTCGAAGAGGTTCTGCGCATTATGCGCCAGATCGCCGATGCACTGGGGGCCGCTTATGAGAAAGGCATCACTCACGGCCGGCGTCCAAAAGAAAGGTTGCACGCTGGTCCGGTTTCCGCCTAAGCGCAGAAGAATAGAGTTGCTCGACTTGCTGCCAGCGTTCCGGATTCACGGTTTCGCCACGCCATGTCGCTGTGAGGTTGATGTTCAAATGGTAACCCCGTTGATGTTTCTGCGCTGCGGAGGCCGTTCTGCGATCTGGCCAAGGCCTGGTCGGTCGTGTTGCCAGTCGCATCCCGGCGTGGCAGCCGCGCTCGACTCATTGGAAACACGTTCGTTTGGATAGTGGATGTATGGTCGGGCATCCGTCCATAAATAATTCTCATGGAAGGGTGGCCGAAATTTATGGACAACGGCCATCGCTCGACTAGAACCAAACGGCGAGGAAGTTGGCCTGATTAGTAACGGGAAGTCTTCGGTCCGGTAATGGGATCCCCCAGTTCACTTCGTTGGGAACGCCCAAACCGCAGCTAGGGAACCAGGGACGCTCAGCCCTATTTCAGATCTAGGGGCTGCCGGCTACGGTTATGCAGAACACAGGACGCTGGTGTTGTGCGGCTGGGCGGAGATCGGTTAAGAGGGTCAGCGCTCGCATACAATGCAGGAGTGGAACAATTGGCCAAGCCGCTCGAACAGGGCGAGCGTTCGGATCTAATGCGACCACTCGTGTTCCTAGATACAAACGTAATCATGGATACCTCGAGGGCGACCCGTCGGCAGCAAAGCTGTTTTCCGCCGAGGCGGATGGGATTTCGCAAAAGCTGAAGCTTGGCTCCCACGAGTGCGAGCTCTGAGGAATCGCCTGGCTCATTCGAATGACCTTCTCATCCTCAGTAGCGCCGATGAATGCGATTTCCTTGTCACCAGGGACGTGCACTTTAAGAACCTGGTGACCGCGGCGAAACCCCAGGTCGTCACTCCTGAGGAACTCGTCACGCATCTCCGAGCCGCGTAGTGCGCGTGTACTTCGATACTGGGGTGTTTATCGACTACCTCAGTACACGCGGAAACACGACGGCAATTTTGAGACCGTCAGAGCGCCGAGGGCGGGCTCCAGCGGAGATCGCCGCTGACGCGGAGGTTGAACTATTCAACCTTTCCATGCTCGACCTAACGTCTGGAACCGTACGCCTTCAGCTCCCGCAACTCGACTTACAGACGCGCGGGATTCGCGCCGCTGAGGCGCTTCACGCGGCCAGTGCAATTGCATTCGATGCCGACCTTCTCGTTTCGACGGATGACGCACTGCTGCATCTGGATGGAATCCTCTTGAATACTCGAGGACGCAACATCCTCTGTCGAGACACGGACTTGGCTCTTCAACTCCTATAGCACGTCGCAGGTTTTCGGTCGTCGGCTTTCAGTCACGCACGGGTCTTCTCTCGGACGGGAGGCACTCACCACGTCATCGAATTCATTACTCAGCAGGACCGGAAAGGTGTTTCATATGGCACTTGATCGCGTAACGCTCTAAAAAGGGATAGAAGTGCGCTTTAGACACGGACGACACTTAACTGAGCGCATGTGGGCCGCAGACCGGATCCACATGGCCCGGGCGGTAAGAACTGGTGTCCTGTCGCGGTGGATTCGTTAGCATCCGCAAGAATCAGGTCATTCAAAGCGCTCCGTAATGAAGCCGGGAAAAATCGGGGACACTGCTGGTGACATTGACAGCGGATGGGTTGGTGAACGCTTGCCCGCAGTGTCCCCGATTTTTTACGGAGCGGTTGGCAGGGCGCAGACGAAGTTTTCGGCCTTGTCGGTGCTGCCGGTCCCTTTCCACTGCGCTTCCTGAGGATAGGGGCACAGAGGACGGGTGCGGTCGACGGCGCCGTTGGTCAGGTGTGAGGCGGTGATCTGGTCGGGGGCTGTTCCATGCTCGGTCCACTGTTCCAGGGCGGAGACAGCGTCGAAGGTGTTGGGGCCGGGGCCGCCGTTGCAGTGCTGCATTCCGGGGACGAGGAAAAGGCGGTAGAAATTCTTCGTCTCGCTCAGGCCGCGTCCGCCGTTCCGGTCGCGGAGCTGCACCACGCTCTGATAGTAATTGATGCTGTTGAGCGGGGAAATGTCGGGGTCGCTCCAGCCGTGGTACTGGATCAGCTTGCCGCCGTTCGTCTGGAAAGCCCGGAGATCGGGATTGATGTTGTTGAAAATGGAACCCAGTTTGTCGTCGGTAAAGTCCACGTCGCTATCGAATCCCTGAGCGCGCTCGAAACGGAAGGATCGGAAGTCCCAATCCGGGTTCTCGAAGACGACGTACCGCAAGAACGGAAGCCCCAGCGTCGTGTGTGAGCCCTTTCCAGGTTCCTGACCGGTGATCCAGCTCGCCCAGCCTCCCGGGCCGCTCTCGCCACCGGGCATGATTCCAGGAAAGATTTGTTCGCCGTCGGCGTAGCGCGCGCCTTGATAGATCTTCCGGGCCGCGTCCACTTGCGGCTGCGTGAGGCACGAGGGTGCGTCGCCATTCTTGCAAAGCAGCGTGGACGGATCGAAATGGCAGCGCCGGGGATCGTTGAGAATGCCATCCTTGATCCCGTCGAGCGCGTCGCAGGTATTGTTCACGGCGTCGGCGATGATCTGTATCTTGCTGGTTGGAATGTAGGCGGCGGGGTCCTTGAGGAGAGCCTGCGTGATCCATAGATGGGCGCCCAAGTAAAGATGTGTCCAGAAATTGGCTGGGTCGCCGGCAACAATACCGTCATAGTCCCGAGGGTAGCGTTGCGCCTCCGTGAGCGCCTCCTGGCCACCTTGCGAACACCCGGTGAAGTAGGCGTGGGCGGCGGGATCGCCGTAGAACGCGCCGATGACGGCCTTGCTCGCTTCGGTCATGACATGGACGCCGCGATGCGCAAAATCGACGACCCTTTGCATGTGGCCCTGGGCCCAGTGTCCATCGTTGTCGGCGGTGTGTCCGGTATCGGTGCTGGCCGTGGCGTACCCGCGTTCGAGGGGCGCCACCATCGCGGCGTAATTGATCGTTCCGGCCAGGCCGCCGTTGCCGACCGCCAAGAACTTCCGGTTCCACGTGGTTGGCATCCATACTTCAAACTTGACCTCGGGTGTCACGAAGCCGGCCACGCGACAGAATGCGGGTACGGTCGCCGGCCCGCGCGAAGCGGGGCCCGACGGCAGAACGAACAAGCCCGCCGGCACCGGGGATGCGGAGGTAATCGTCACACCTGGCAGGGTCAGGGCGGTGAGACTCTCACAAGCCTGCCTGGCGGCGGCCATCGTGCAAAACGCCATCGTCAGAAGTAAGACGGTCGATACTCGGACCATAGGGCTGAACTCCTCTGTAGATGTTAGCCTGACGGTATGGCTCAAGCAACTTACGACGACGTGAACCTGATCCTGCGCCTCTACGATTTGCGGCGGGAAGAGAAACTGCGTGCGGCTCGGGCGTGGTTCGCCAAGAATTTCAAAGCTAAGACCATGGCGGAGTTTCAGGCGCTCTGCCCTCCCGGCACCGAGAGCAACGCTCAGTGGCGCCAGGCCGTCAGCTACTGGGACATGGCGGCATCCTTCGTGAACGCCGGCGTCCTGAATCCAGAGCTGTTTTTCCAAAACAATCGGGAGATGTTGTTGGCGTGGATTCGGATTCAACCCTTCATTGAAGAGCTGCGCACCGCCTTCGCCGATCCGGGGTTCATGAAGAATCTGGAGAAGACCGCAGCGGCGTACGCGGAGTACCTGGGGCCGAAGACCTACGAGGCTTTCGTGGCGCGGGTGCGAGGTTAGCGAACCCGTTGCGGCGCGAACCCGATTTCTTTGGCGATCAGGAGTTGGAGCTGGTGTACGTGGCCAAGCGGCTCAAAGAGGCGTTGCGCCTCGAAAAGCTCCTGACGGACGCGGGACTGGACTACCTGGTCGAGCCTGACAAGTATCGGGGGGGAATCATCTTTCCGGTCGAGCGGGTGGGGGCTTTCTTTTACGTCGCTCCGGAGAGCGATGGCGCGACGCGGGAAGAAATGGTCCGGGGAGGATTTGCGCCGTACGATGTGAAGTGAATTAACCCCGCCCTTACGGGCGGGGCCTGGAGTTTCTACATTTGTGAAACAGAACCCCGCCCTAACGGGCAGGGCTTGCGGGGT
>JBGPHB010000340.1:0-5761 GCA_041484155.1 Bryobacteraceae bacterium | reverse complement strand
TTGCGCCGCCAGAGCGCCTCGCTGATCAACGCAACTTTCTGCTTGGTCCGTTCTTCGGCATCGCTGAAAGCGGCGCCGGCCAACGGCCGAATTCCCATCGTCGAAAAAAGATTGCTGCCTGTCATCGTGGCATGGACAATCTCCGGCTCGCCCTGCCCCAGCAGCGTGGAGATGTTCATGGAGGACAACGTGTAAGCGGCCATCTGCTCGAAGCTGTGGGACTGGTTTCGCCAGTCCTCAAAATCCGGAAAAGTTACCTGCAACTGCGGCAATGCAGGATGTGTCTCCCAAATCTGCACCAGCTTGCCAGGATCGCGAAACGGGAGCGGTTGAATCAGGACTGTATATATGACACCGAAGAGGGCTGTATTGGCTCCGACGCCCAATGCGACGGTCAGAATTGTGGCAAGACTGAACACCGGTCTTCGCCAAAGGGAACGGACTGCGGATCGCATGCTTCCAGTCTACTCAGCGAACCACGACTTTGGTCAAGCCCACATTCCCCGCCGAATCGTACACGCGCATCGCCACCAGATGCTCACCCGTGGGCAGGTTTTCCAGGCGCACCAGGAAGCGCTCTCGCGCCGAATCGGTGACCCCATCCGCGGCTTCGACCGGCGACCACGGCCCGGCATCTACCGAGTATTCGCAACGTCGCAGCACCGATCCGCGATCCTCCGCGTCGACGTCGATTTCGAGCGCGGCGCCCACGCGACGCGGCACGCTGGCAGTTACCACTGGTGGCGTGTTGTCGATCAGCACCGGAGCGCTCACCAAGTCCGCATCGCGCGCCAGGTTCGCCGGATTCGACGGACGGTCTGAGGCGAGCACCTTGAAAAAATAGCGGCCATCCGCGAAGACGTCGCCATCGAGCAGATACGTGTTCTCGCTCATGTTGGCGCGCAGAAGCTTCCACTCGCGCTCGTCTTCGCCACGGAAATACAGGCTGTACACCAGCCGATCCCCATCCGGATCGTCGGCCTGCCAGGAGACTTGAATCTGCTGTCCCGCGATGCGAGTAAGAGTTTGCGAGGGTGTTCCCGCCGCGCCCGGGGCTTCGCCCGATTCAGTAACGGTAATCGAATAGCTGGCGCTCGACGCCGCGCTCGAGGATTTCACCGCGCTCTGCGCCTGTGAGCCGACGCTGATACTCCGCACGTTGGGTGAGGTGTTCTGCGGTAGGTAGGCGAGGGTGACGTTATCGAGCCCCGGCGTCACTCCCGCGGCGCCCGTGAACTCCGCCTTCCATTGAATGTATCGCGCATTCGGGCTAGTCACTGCCGAGTTACTGGGTTCGGACCAATCGCTCCACGTCGCATCCGGCCTCGCCGAGTTCCCCGCGCGGGTGCGAAAAGCGATGCCTTGCGAGCCTCCGCGCCACGTCAGGCGTCCCCAGCGCGCTACGGTTCCAGCGTCGTGTACCGGCGATTCGAACCATCCGCTCGGCCCCGGCCCGTTGCTCAATCGCAGAATCTTTCCAAGATTGCCGGTAGCGGCCACCAGGCCGCTCGAAGACTCGATCAGCCGCGTCGCCTCGCCTTCATTGGCTTGCGCGAGCAGCGTCGCCTTGCGCTGGCGATCCAGGCGGTAGACGCGCCCCTGTGCGTCTGTAATAAATGCGATTTCGCCCGCGTGAATCACCAGATCGTACGCGTTCTCTTCCTTCGAGCTCCACAGCGTTTCCACCGTGTTATCCGGATTGATTTTGTAAATCGCGGAACGCTCCACACTGGAATCCTCGGTCACGGTAACGGGCGTGGCCGCGGCCGGCTGCGGCGTGGTTGCGGGCTTCGGCGCCAATGGAGCCGGGGCCGGGTTCAGCCCGCTCTGCGCATCGGTAACCGTAATGCTCATCGCCGGCGCGGTAATCAGTCCGCCGCCGGGAACCTGGGTCGAGCCTGGCGCGGCTCCAGTTCGTCGCGCCACACTGCCCCCCAGCGCCGCGGCGTAGATGGCGCCATCGGGGGCGGGCACGATGGCCCGGATTTCAGGAAGATTCGCGTCGTACAATACGAACGCTTTGTTCGCGCCCGTGATGCGGTAGAGGATTCCGTTCGGCTCGCTGCCTGCCAGCAGGCGTCCTTCGCGATCTACTGCAAGTGAAGTCACGTGCGATTGGCCGGTTTCGTAGTACACGTTCCCCTGTCCCGCGGAGGTGACTCGAAAGACTTTGCCCTGATCCCCGGTAGCCACGAACAACGCGCCATCGGAGGAAAATGTCAGCGCCCATATGTAACGCGCTGCTGGGGCGAAATACTCCGCGGCTTTGCCATTCTCCACGCGGTACACCTTGCCATCGGGCGAAGTGCCGGCATACACCACGCCCTTGGCGTCGACCGCCACGGCGAAGATCTCCGGCTGGTCCGCGGTCCACAGCAGCGTGCTCTTTCCCGCCGGGTCCAACTTGTAAAGACGTCCGCGATGCCCCGTTCCCAGATACAGCGAACCGTCGGAAGCTTGCGCCACACTCCAGATTTCAGGCTGGTCCGAGGAGAATACCGTGTCGAGCTTCGGACCCAGCATCAGCCTTCCGTCGCGAGTGAGCGTCAGGCCATTCAGCCGGCCACGCAGGAAATCCTGGTACCCGTTCATCTCCCAGATCGTGGTGGTGGCCGCAAAAGCAGATGTGGCGGCGACGATCGCCAGCATCGGCCACTTCATTCCTTCACCTCGACCTGGATTGTCTTCGATCCGGTGACGACATTCTCTCCCGCCGGAATTTCGATCTCCGCCAGTTTCGATCCGCGCCAATTGAGCAAACCCGCCGGGCCAGTCTGTTCGTGGGTCAGAATCAGCGCCACGGACGGCGGAGGGTTCGGCAGGTCCCGTCCTTCAATGTTATAGGCGCTTTCCGCGCGCCAGACGCGCACGTAGGCTTTGGTGTTGGTACGCAGGCTGTTGAGGTATCCGAGCACTTGCGTAGGGGTGTGAAGCTGCGTGCCCCCCGCCGACTGGAGTTCCTGGAAGTTGGTTGCAGTGGCATCGGCGACGGTGAAATAGAGCGGACCCGGAGCGGCGCCCACAGGCACGCGGTAGCGCACCTTCCTCGAGGTGTCGGCGCCGTTTTCACCCGCCAGAGTGACCATCAATTCGATGTCCTCGCCCGGGCGCGCCTGACGCGACGCGACCACGCTGGCGATCTGCATCTGGCTGCGGCGCGCCACAGGAGCGACCTCGAGCGCCAGATTCTTGAGTTTCAGAGCGTCGAAACCACTGGAGAGCGCGTAGCCAAGCGGGCTCGCCACACCCTGCGCGGCAAAGGCAGCCACGCTCACATCGCCGCTATAGACGTTATCGACCCGCACGTTGCCGCCCTCGAAATCGATGTGGCCGCGCACGGAAAAAGTCGACGCGCCGATCGAGCGCTCCGTCTCATCGATCGCCGAGAATACCGCCATTTGCGCCACCAGCGGTGTCATCACGCGGTCCTGAATCATGCTCATGCGGTACGAATTGGCGCCGACGCGGATTTCGACCGGCACCATGGCCGCGCGCCGCCCCAGCACGCCCGAGACCGCCGTGTTGCGGTCCTGCGTGATGACGCCCATCCATTCCCGCGCCGACGAGATCTTGAACGAGGAAGACAGATTCGGCAACAGGGCGAGAACTTCGGAGCGCGCGAAAGGAAGCTCAGTGGCGCCTGCTGCCAGGAAACGATGCCCGAAAGCGTAAATGCGGTTGCCGTCCACATAGGTCACCGTGCCGTCCGCACCGACGCTCATGTCCCCGGAGAGAAGCTGCACGCTGATCATCGATCCCGGCTCAATACGGCTCGGGTCGCCCAGGGCGTCGGTGGGTTTCCCGCCGCCGGAGACTCCCTGCCTCGGATCCAGTCCGAGCCCGCGAAGCTGCGCGCCAAAGTGGTCGAGCGTAGCGGCCGTGAATCCTGAGAACGAAACCGGAGTGGCGATTTCCTCCAGCCGTGCGTCCCCTGACACGAACTGGCGTCGCGCAAGCTTGGGCGGATCGGGCTCCACCCGCAACATCTCTTCAATCGGACGAATCCCCGCGATGGCTTCTTTGGAATAAGCAAATCCCAGCGCCACGGCGCCCGCCAGCCGGCCGTCGATATACACTGGCGATCCGCTCATCCCCTGCATCACGCCGGTATTTTCCAGCGGCCCGCCCTTGAGCCGCGCCAGGATGATCGATTCTCGCGGCCCGATATTCTCCAGAACCCCGAGGACTTCTACTTGAAACTCCTCAACGCGCGTCCCCGAGAAAACCGTGCGACCCACACCGTGCTGCCCGGCCCGAACATCCTTGAGCGGAAAGATCGCCGGCGCCGCCTGCAAGATCGAGGCGGCAACCCCCACGGCAATCAGGCGAAGAAATCGCACAGCTCTATTGTAGGCCGAAAAAACTGGGGACATTGCGGGCAAGCATCCACTAACCTCCCCTGTCAACAACCCCAGCAGTGTCCCCAGTTTTTCCTTCGCGGCTCACAATTCCGGCCGCGCGCAATACTTGTAACGCTCCCCCATTTCCACGTATCTCCTATAGAACGAATCGAGTACGGTGGATATGTGCCCAGGGCCGTAGTAGTATAAGGAAGCAGCCACGGTGTCGGGAGGGCCAGGCTGCCGCGAGTCCGGAGCTAAGCCTTTACACGCCAACGCCCCGGAGTTGAGTTTTCAGGAAGGGAGGCGCTCCCATGTGGAACCGCCGCAAAGAAGAAGAGGTTGTACCCAAGCCGGCGTCGGCGCCGCCGACCCCATCCGCGCTTGCCAAGGAGGGAATTCCTATGTCTACGCTCCCCAGTCGCACCAGTAACGAGCCCCATTTTGATTCTTTACGCGGCGGAAACGCCGTACTCGGAAAATCTGTCATCGTGAAGGGCCAGATTTTCAGCCGTGAGGATCTCACGATCGACGGCGAAGTAGAGGGCACGGTGGAATTGCAGGAACACCGCCTCACCGTTGGCCCCAACGGAAGGGTGACCGCCAGCATCAAAGCGCGCGAAATCGTCGTGCTTGGCACCATCCACGGCAACGTCGAGACCACCGACAAGATCGATATCCGCAAGGACGCGAAGTTAGTGGGCGACATCAAAACCGCCCGGATCGTGATCGAAGACGGTGCTTACTTCAAGGGCAACATCGACATTGTCCGCGCCGAGACCGCGCGCCCCGCGGCCGCACCCGCGCCGAAGCCGCAGCCCGTGGTCAATGCGCCCGTAACGAATTCCCCCGCAATGGCCGCCGGCGCGGGGGACATGAAGCGTTAGCGCGTTGGAGACCCGCCACAGTCACGGCCTCGACCAGTTTTGCGCGTCTCTTGAAGAGCGTCCAGGTCTCAACATTCTCGATCTAGCCGGCGCCAGCCAGTCCACCGTTAGCTTCCTCACCAATTACGGCCACCGCCTCTATTCGGACGACTTCCTTCACCAGCTCGACCAATGTTTCGGCGACGGTGATTTCTACGAAAACCAGACCAATCCACTTAAGGTTGCCAAGTTCCTGGATGCCGCCGTCAGTTTTCCCGAGTTGAAATTCGACGGCGCTCTGGTGTGGGACACACTCCAGTTTCTCAGCACCCCGCTGCTGCAAACCGTGGTGGGGCGGCTATACAACGTCCTGCGGCCAGGCGCCTGTTTGCTCGCGTTTTTCCACGCCGAAGAGCGCATCGAGACGATTCCTGTTTATTCCTACCGGATTTCGGATCATCGCCAGATTGCGCTGGTGGCGCGCGGGCATCGCCAGCCGGCGCAATTCTTCAACAACCGCAGCCTGGAAAAACTGTTTCAGGATTTCGAGTCGGT
>JBGPHB010000339.1:0-5773 GCA_041484155.1 Bryobacteraceae bacterium | reverse complement strand
GGCGTAGCTGGTGTTCGGGATAGAACTGCTGACGCTGTATGTATAGACGCCGTTACCGCCGGAAGGGTTGTTGGGCAGCGCGTGGAGCGGCGGCCGGTCCACGCCTTGCGAAGCAAAGTAGAGAATGTCCCACGCATAGTTCCCGTGGGGCGCGAAATAGCTTACGATATACGTCACGTTGGCGGTCACCGGCACTGGAGTTGCGAATAGGGCCTGCTGCCAACCAGACGGCGTCTCGTTGGTGAAGACGGCCGAAGCCAGATTGCCACGATTACTGATGTTCCACAAGTTTGCTACATGCGGTCCGGTGTTAGTGGGCGCTTTGTAGAATCGCACTCCCTTGACGAATCCATTGACATCGCTCCGGAACTTCAGACCGACCTCGATGGAATTGCCGTCGGTCGTTCGCGCCGCCACAGTGGGTGTGGCTGATGGGTCCCAAAAAGTGACCGACTGAGCAGGCGCGGACTGGGGGGCCACGGGCTGCCCGCTGACCTGACTGGAATTGGCGCCCTCTCCGCTACCGTTCACCGCCGATACGACGTAGAAATAAGTGGCGCCATTCGTGAGACCGGTGTTTATGTAGCTGGCCGCGGACAGGTTTGGAGCGACGGTGGCGTAGGGCCCACCGCTGACGGTCGATCGTTTCACGTTGTAGCCAGTAGCGGTGGGACTCGTGCTCCAGTTGAGGCTCACCTGCGCATTGCCCGCCGCGGCCGTCACGTTGGCCGGCGCCGCGGGGAGAGCGAGGACGCTTACCACCACATTGCTGCTGGCTGACAATGCTCCGTCGCTTGCAGCCAGACTCAACGTGTATGTGCCGGAGGAGCTGAACGAGGCGGTCGTCGTCAGCGCCGCTGGGTTCCCAAAGGTCACGGAACCAGGACCGCCGACCAAGCGCCAGGTCAGCGTGAGCTGTCCGGAAGGCAGGCCATCATCGCTTGCCGTACCGTTCAGTTGCGCTCCTGCCGGGAGCACAACACTCTGATTTGATCCTGCGGAAACCACAGGGGCTTTGTTCGACGGCGCTGTTTGGACCACAACCGTGACATCATCGGTAGCCGACTGCCCACCACTCGTTGCCGTGAGTCGAAGGGTATACGTGCCAGCCGCGGAGAAGGATGCGGTCGTGGCGGCCGAAGCAGGCGCGGCAAAGATCACTGCGCCCGGGCCGGACAGGACAGACCACAGCACTGTCACTCCCGCGCCAGGCATTCCGGGGGCTGCAGTTCCGTTCAATTGTGCGTTTGCCGGCAGAATGATCGATTGATTGGAGCCGGCGTTGACCACGGGCGGTGGGTTCGTAGTTGTCGCGCCAAAATACTTGTTCAACAGATAGGATTCAACCTGCGTCCGCTCGGTATCGCTCAGCGCCCGGCTGTACAGCAAAACTTCCGCAATATCGCCTTGATAGTACGTTGCGGCAAAGCCTCGTCCAAGCGTGCCGAGTGTTGCTACTCCACCCAGGGTCGTCAGCTTCCCAGTTTGCGAAAGGACCAATTGGCCTCCAACAAACAACTGTTCGGAGGCTCCATTCTTGATAGCGGTCGTAAGCGTGTAGTCGTTTGGTCCGAGAGCCTGCGGTCGCGAGTATACCGGCAAGTTGTTCCCCTGGCCGGTGCCAAAACGGTACTTGACCATACTGCGGAATGGGCTCACATGGGTTGTGGACCAACTCGTCGTTTCATCCCACAACAGCGGCGAATTCAATGTGCCATTCCAGCTTCCGTCAAGGTCTGGCGCTTTTCCGGTAACCATCAGCATCGTCATACCAGTCAAGCCGTTGACCGGGAGCACGAAGGCCATAAAGGAAGCAGTGCCATCGAAGCGAACCACCGGATTCCCATTCGCTGCACCGGGAACCAGAATGGGTTGGTTCGCCAGCGTCAACTGAGCAGCATTCGTTCCGCTTCCCGATTGGTCGGCCCACTGCGAGATAAACGGGCCGTTGGTGGTCATGCCCGAGTCCGCGCGAAGCCACATTTGCAACCCACTCGTCGTGAACGTGGTGGGTGATGGGGTAGAAGGCAGCGTGGAAATCGTAAAGGTCGCGCTTGTAATCGGACTATCGTCCATACCGGCGGCATAGGCCTGAGCCTGCAGCAACGTACTCCCATTGAGAGTGATCAGCCCACCGTAGGCCGGTGAAGAAGGACTGGGCGCAGAGCCATCCAGTGTATAGCGAAGCGTGGCCAGCGGCGTCGCCGTGCTTAACGTAACCGTGGCGGAGCTATTAAATGTCCCACCCGGAGGCAAGATCGTGGGAGCAGCGACGCGGTTACGGGTAAACGTCGCGCTCGCGATGCTACTGTTCGGCGCCCCTGCGGCAAACCCCTGCGCAAGGATGGTACTCGTCACCGACACGGCAAACGGGCCCGAGTAGACTGGGGAGGTGGAAGTCGGATTATTGCCGTTGGTGGTGTAGCGAATGGTTGCGCCGGCGGTGGCGGTCGTGATCGACACTGTAACGGAACCCGTGAAATTGCCGCTGCCCGGAGAGATTTGGGGTGTAGCAACCGGCGGTGGCGCAGCGCTGGTAACACTTTTCTGAATGATGAACATCCCAAATTCCGGGTAAGTAGTGGGCGTCGCGGTCCAGCCGATCGGCGCCACCACGGTATGGCCGTTCATCTGGACCACCAGCCGGCTGCTGCCGTCCCAAGTGCCCGTCACGACGTCACCAAAATAGTCCTCGGCGTTGTGCAATTCGTAGACATCCCCAGCCTGCACACCGATTTGGGAGATGTCCACGTTGACCGTGTTGGCCAGGTCCCAGTTGAAAATCGCGATGTTGGCGCGTCCCGTTTCATACTGGTTCGGACGCACGAACACCTTGATCCCGGTCGGACGGGTCATGCCGTAAAAAGTGTTATTGGGAAACGACGCCTTCGTGTATACACCCTCATCCGATCCATAAAAATCAGTCACCCCGTAGAACGTATTGCCGCTCAGCGTGATGTTGGAGCAGGAGACAAATCGTAGACCTCCGTAACCAAAGTAGTTGTTGGTCACCACCGGATTGGCGCATCCGGCCGTGTAGCCAAGATTGTTGGCGTTGCTGCCATCCGATAGGGGATTCACCGGGAAGTAGGAGTAATTGCTGTTGAGGATCGGGTTATGGGCAATGTTGGTCTCCTGGCCCCCGAGCTCAAAGTTCTGCCCGCCGCTGACGGCCGCAATGTTCCCCTCCAGGTCATAGTTGTCCAAGTGAGACGCGGAGGTACCGTAGATCTGCAGTCCGATGTTGAATCCAGCAGCAAACATGACGTTATCGCTCACCAGCTTGGTCCCGATCTGATTCTGGGAATAGATCCCATGGCCCCGTGTTCGGGTTGGATCCACCCACCCGTTGTTATAGATCAGGTTGCCGTACAGGTCCGAATTGATGGCCGGCTCCCAGAAACTGAACCCCTGGTCCGCATCGTGCACGATCAGATTGATGCATTTCGTGTTCGCGCCGGTGATCCACACCGCATCCCCACGAAAATTGTTGAGGAACACGCTGGTCTCCCGGGTCGGGTTGGAGTTCATCACCTCGAATCCCCAGTACCAGGCGTAAGCGCCTTGAATGTTCAGCGTGTGAATTCCCGTGGAGAGGTTGGCGTTGAGGGTCGCCGCATCCAGCGTCGCCCGCTCTCCCGGATACTGGCGCAAGATGATTGGCCGGCCTGGCGTTCCCGTCAAAACGCTGGTGAAGGTCCCCGTGTAAGTTCCGCCCCGTAGCCAGATTGTGTCCCCAGGTTGCACCGCAGCCGGTTGATTCAGGGCGGTCTGTAGGTTCCATGGCCGGGTAATAGAACCATCCCCTTGCAGGTTGCCGGTGGGAGCGACATAGTATTCAGCCCCAAAGAGCCGCCCGCCGCACGCCACCAGTGCCACGTAAGCGACTACAAACACGCCTCTTTTGTGAATCGACGATGGCGAGATCAAGTACAAACCCTCCATTCGGCCCAAGATACAAGATCTTCGAGAGGTACTAAACGTTACGCCAGAACTGAAAAAGGCGTCGCAAGCCTCACAAAAGTTGCAGTCTTTCGAAGCTAGACTACCAGGCCGAAACGAACGTTAATACTAGTACTATGCCCTAGATTGTTACTATGAATCACCCACTAACTTAGTACCGAAGTTTACTCGTCGACTTAGATAAGACCCATCGCGGTTGATTTGGGGAACAGGAGTTGTTTGAGGCCCCGGAAAGCAGCGTAGCCTAGCCATCGTGGGCGGCGAGCGTTTCTGGCCGCTGGCCCCCGCCCTAACGGGCGGGGCTTTGTCGTACGTTTACAACACGCCGCAAGCCCTGCCCGTCAGAAGGTGCTAAGGAATTCGTTCAGCCCGCTCCATTACTGTCGCAGTTCGGTATCGGCACCCTGCGCAATCAGCCGCTTACCGAACCGCGACCGTAAGGGAGCGGGTTGAGAGGACAAAAGAGGACAATTCCTTACAGCTTCTCAGGGCGGGGTTCAGTTGAGAAGTGTAGAAACTCTAGCCGCGGCCCTGAGACTGTTCCGGGGAATTCAAACCAGGCAGTCTGAAGACTAGCCGTGGTCGGGATAAGCGCTAGACTGACACTTGACCAGGATCCAAATCGCAATTCTCTCGTTGGGGTCTTGGTGGAACGTGTCGCCAACATGGCTTAAGGGAACTTTCTCTGCGAGAACGTACTGCGGATTGGCCCGCCACAGATCAGCGTATTGCGCCTTGTATGACCACATACCAGGCAGATGCTTGTCGGGGTTGCGATGTGGAAAGGTTGGGTCAAAATCGGTAATCATCAATCGGCCGGCGTTCCCGGACAATACCCGGTCGGCCTCTGCAACAACCCGCATGAGCAGATTGCGATCGACAAGATAAAGGCAAAAACCAAAAAGCACGGCGTCGAAAAATGCATCCGGATAGCCGATTTTATCGGCAGAGCCGAGCGACAGATGAAGCGCGGGATAACGTTGCTGGCCGTCGGCGATCGCAGCCGGGGAAGGATCGGTTCCGTGCGCCTCACACTCGGTCAGACGCCGCAACTGTTCCAGAATCCGTCCGTTCGCGGTTCCTATCTCCAATATTCGCTCATTCGGCTTGATATATGAAGCACAAGCCAGCGTCGATCTGGAAAGGGGTTGATCCGCGTCGAGCCGGCTCCGATTCCGGTAGAAATAGCCGTCTGCGGCTGTGCCTTCTGCCCAGGCTTCATGTTGAGACGACGAGTGTTTGTTCATGTTCTCTCGAGTCGATGGATCAAGGATGTGGTGGCCATCGTTCGTGACCAACCCTGCATCTCCTTGGTTTGTGTTTGCGTGTCGCCGGTCGCCCGTGATAAGTGCCTTTTCAAGTACTGTCACAATCAATGCGTCACCACACTACGTATCCTGAGTGTCAGGTCCACCATATATGGATGAATCCTCGATCAGTTCCATGCGCAGGTAAACTCGCCGGCCATTGTGCTCAAAATATGCGCCGCGGTATGGCGGGAATGTTCGCGCGCGGATCAGGTCTATCAATTGACGCGCTGTGTAGGTACCATCGAGGTGAATCTTGTCGAATTCGTCCAGGTCACGTACGCGATGTGAAGTGCCCCGTCCGGACGCTTGAGGCACGCGGGCGGGGTGACCGGCTTGCAGCGCGGGCCACGCTTCCTTAAAGAGGTCTATGGATGCCAGCTCCAGTTTTCGATACAGGGTTTGGCCGGTGTCCACAATCGAGACTGGAACCTCTCTTTGCGCGATCACGTCACCCGTGTCGACACCGCCATCTACATAGTGAAGCGAAACTCCGGCGGGAG
>JBGPHB010000338.1:0-5774 GCA_041484155.1 Bryobacteraceae bacterium | reverse complement strand
GTTCCGCCTTCTCTCGAACAGGCTCGGGAATTTGCCCGTCATAGCAAGGCAGAGAGCACCTTGCGAGGGTACCGAACTGACTGGCGAGATTTCTGCTCATGGTGTGAGTCGCACGGCCTGCGCCCCCTGCCTGCATCGCCTGAGGCCGTGGCCTTGTGTCCCAATAAGTGCAAGTCTCGGTCGCCAACTCGAAGCCGTCAGTGAAATCAACGCCCGCGCCTCTCAACTCCTGTTCAAGCAGAGTGTCGTGATTTAGGGTGAATACATCCACGTGGTCGAACATATCGTTCCGACACGCATCAATGAGGCAGGGCATGTTTCCAAGGCCCGCCGGCGCCTTTGACAGCATGTCTCGAACTACGCAGTGGATGTAGGTTTGAGCCTCGGTGGCCAACTCGAGAAGCGGCGTCCCGGAGAAGCATCGGCGCAATTGTCTGACAAGCGGAACAAGAGCTGGATTTTCGTAGTTGCCACTCTGCTCGTCATGAACTTGCCAAACCACATACGTGATGTCCTCGTAGTCGATCTTGCGCTTGAAGTAGCGAGTGCATCGTTTCTGAATCTCTCGTATGAAGTTAAGGACGGTAACGGGCTCGCCACCGAGGACATTCGGAGAGTTGGAGTAGCTCCTGTCGGTGCACTTTCTGTACGGACGACTGTCCCGTACACCGTTGATCACGACGTCTGTAATATTACCCACGCTGGGCATATCTGCGGACCGGGACACGCCAGATCCGAGCAAGAAGACGAGCCTTCGTCCCATTCCGCTATTCCAGCACAATGGGAACTTCCAGCCGCCCGGTCCGAGATCCTGGAGATTCTGTGAACGCCCCGCAAATTGCCAGCCCTCCCGGACGAAACTAACTGTAGATGGCCGGATATGTCGGGGACTCGTACTCGTGCCGACCGTCGCCATGCAGCCTGATCAAAACAACGGGATGCGCGTTTTTCGTCCGTGTGATTCCATTCGCCCGAGACCGATATTGTGTCTTTGGTTCTTTCTCCAGCTTCGACGCAGAGCTCACCGTGTACCGGAGCGACGGCCGCGAAGCGCCGCGGCGTGAAAATCGGGCGCAACCCGAAACTGACCCCGCAGCTCGGCCACGCTCGGAAGCCGGTCGCATAGCACGAACTGCGGGCCAGGTGACCGCGCCTTTCAAAGTGAGCCGCACTATCCCTTTACCGGGCGCCTGCGGAACCGCGATCATAAGAATCATGGCCCAGTTTCTCAAGCACAATACGACCGCGGTCATCGCTCTGGTAGGCGTTGCTGTAGGCTCCCTTCTTACTGGAGGTTTTGCGCTGTGGAACGCATGGGTCATGCGGGATCGAGACTTAAATCTCAAGCTCTGGGAGAGATTTTTGGATCGCAGAATTACTGCGCACGAAACCGTAGTGAGCCTCGCCCTCAAGATGCGGTTTATGTGCTCGTTCGGGAAGGTCGACTCATCCGGCGAAGTTGTTCGCGTGCCTCAAGTGATGATGTCCAAAGAAGCGTTTAACGACTGGCTAGTTGAGTTTGCGGAAAAATCTGTGCCGGCGACAACCTGGCTTTCGACACGTGTCAAAAGAGAACTCAATTTTGTACAAGACTACTTCGTGACGCTCCACACCAACCTCTCTGCGGTTCCTTCCGCGCACTTTGGCGCGGTCGGTTCTTTCGTCAGACAAGACTTCATCGACCTTTCAAGCAAACTGGAGAAGACGGCGTTTGAGTTCTTCAAAGCAGAAGCGCGGGAGCTTCGCCTAAATGATCTGACAGAGCATCATAAATATCGGCGTGAGGAAACGGAGCATCGCCTTCAGAATACAGTGCTGCTCCGCAGATGGAAGGAAATTCAGGCCCTGACTCAATCGGGCCAAGCCCCAATATAACGTCCCATATGCTGCGTTATGTTACCGCCTTGCCTGAGCCGCAGTCAGAGATGATGCTTGCTCGCTGGTCGTAGGTTGGAACTTACTTGGTCGTATCGTCGCTAATCGAATAAGTGGTCCAGAAACAGAGCTCTGGAAGTTCACTCCCCGTGAAGTCCGTGTCACGTCAACTTGTCGGGTAAGCCCGGCCCGTAGGTGTTTCCCCACTCGTGTCCCCCATCCGACCGGTGAGGACCGATTCCAAGAGGATGGATCAGCGAGCGGAGCCGCTTCGACACTTCCTCCGCTATCAGTTCCCGCCGCTCTCGCCCGGCAACGCGAAAACGAGTAGAGAGTTGCCAGAGTTTGGCCGACGGATCTCCGGAGCTAGTTCCGGCGCCATCAGCGTAGACCAACTCCCGCCGCCGATTCCCGCGGGCATGGCTACGTATTGTTTCCCTTTCGCCAAATACGTGATCGGGAAACCCTGCGCGGAGGTCGGCAGGCGGGTCTGCCAGAGGATCCTTCCCGTGGCCGAGTCGTACGCGTACATGTGGCGATCCCAGTCGCCGCCGAACACCAGACCGCCGGCGGTGGTCAGCGCGGCAGTGTTGGAGGGCGCCGCGGTGCGATGACGCCACAGGACTTTTCCGGACGCGATATCCATGGCCAGGAATTCGCCAAGGTTGCCGCCGGCTTGCGGAAGTTTGTAGTCGCGACGCCGCACTGGACCGGCGCCGCCTCCGCCGACGGCTTTCCCGCCAGCCTCGGCACCAAAGACCGCCTTCTCGCAGTTCAGAGTGAGCGGAATGTACAAGGCGTTGGTCTGCGGGCTGAAGGCCATCGCGCGCCAGCTCTTGAACCCGGAGGTGCTCGGACACATGTCGACCTCGTCGCCGATGTAGGGGATCTTGCCAGGCCGGTAGGTGACCTTGCCGGTCCGCGAATCGACGTCCAGGATGGTCTGGTAGCCGAGATCGGTGGCGTGGATGAACGCGCCGGTGGCTCGATCGAGTTGCCACAAAATTCCCAGCTTGCCCATCTTGAAGAGCGACTTGCGTCCTCCGGAATCGATCAGGATGTTTTCGAAGACCTCGTCCATGTCTTGCGTCTCGCCGGGAATGTGCTGGTAGTACCACTTCATCTTTCCCGTGTCGGGATCGAGCGCGAGGGTCGAGTTGGTATAGAGTGCCGCGCCGTCGGTTCCGCGCACCGCTCTGGCCCACGGCTTGGCCTGCTCGGTGCCCCAATAGATCAGGTTGGTTTCGGGATCGTAGCTGCCCGAGATCCACGCGTCGCTGCCGGCGCGGAAGCGCAGCGGCAGGTCGCCCCACGTGTCGCCGCCGGGCTCACCCGGACGAGCGACGGTAGAGGTGCGCCACAGCTCTTTTCCGGTGACCGCGTCATGGCCGGTAATGAAGCACACGTCGTCCTTGTAGCGGCTGCATCCCGTGATCCCCGCGATCACCTTGCCGCGAACGACGATGGGGCCGGACGTGTATCCGTACCCCAATTTCGAATCGGCGACCTTGGTGTCCCACGCCAGTTTGCCGGTGCGCGCATCCACGGCGACGATATGAGCGTCGTTGGTCGTCCCGAAGATTTTGTCCCCGTAGATGGCGACGTTCCTTTGAATCCCTCGGCCTGTGTCCGTATCCACGCCGGGCGCTGGGGCGGCGGGCTGTTGCGAGAGGCGCGGGATGGCGGTCTGCTCCGCCCCGCCGCCGCGAGCGGGCGGAGGCGCCTGCTCTGCGCCAGGACGATACTCCCAGATCAAGTCTCCGGTGGCGGCATCCAGCGCCTGAATGACGCCGCGCGGGTTCGGCAGGTACATGATGCCGTCGTACACCAGCGGCGTGGCTTCGTTCGCGCCCGTGTCGTACATCGCCCACGACCACGCGAGTTGAAGTTGCTGGACGTTCTGCCGGTTGATCCGGTCGAGCGGGCTGTACCCCCACGCGTTGTCGGTGCGCCTCCAATTCAGCCAGTCGCCGGGAGCGGGGTTGCGAAGCATGGCCTCGGAAACCGGGCGGAACTCTTTCACCTGCGCCATTAACAGCGTGGCGGAAATCAAAACAACCAGTCTCGTTCGCATAGTTTGCTCCTTACGGCAGCGCGAAGGCTACCAGTGCGTTGTCGGCGCCCGTGCCGGTGGCGATGACGATGAACTGCCGGCCCGAGCGCGTGCGGTACGTCATCGGGATCGCGGCAGTCTCATACGGGACCTTGCCGCGCCAGACTTCCCTACCCGTCTTTTTGTCGAATGCATAGAGGTAGCCGTCGCCGCCGCCGATGAACACCAGGCCGCTCCGGGTTACCATCGCGCCGCCGCGGCTGTTGGGCGACCCCAGGCGGTCCGGCAGCGCGACACCTTTTAGTAGGGGATGATTGCGCAGCCCGGCGCTTCCCTCACCCAAGGGCGCCTTCCATGCGATCTCGCCCTTGTTCAGATCGATCGCTGTCAGGACCGCGTAAGGCGGCGAGACGAGCGGTAGACCACCCGGCAAGTTGACGGTCTCCCCGCCGCGCGCGAACACGTTCGAGTAGTCGACAGCGACCAGCGGATCGGACCCATCGTTTTTCGCCAGCCGGTTCAAGCCGACCGAGTTTGCGGCGCGCACGAATAAGAAACCCGTCTCGGGATCGAACGCCGCTCCACCCCAGTTGGCTCCTCCGCCCTGCGACGGGCGCTGCAACGTACCGCGCAGCGAGGGCGGCGTGAACATTGGACCGATGCGGAATTTTCGCATCTGTTCCTGCGCCATCGCCTTGATCTCCGGCGTCAGGTTGTTGGCGTCTTCGATCGAGACGCCTTGCTCGACGAACGCCGGCGGTTTGGTGGGAAACGGCTGCGTCGCGTACGGCTTCTCGCCCGGCACGTCGCTGTCGCCGGGCACCGGACGCTCGACGATCGGCCAGACGGGCGTGCCGGTCACTCGATCGAACACATACGTAAAACCTTGCTTGCTGACTTGCGCGACGGCGTCGATGCGACGGCCGTTTACGGTGATGGTCACCAGGTTGGGTGGCGCCGGATTGTCCCAGTCCCACAGCCCGTGGTGGACCGTCTGGAAGTACCACTTGATTTTCCCGGTGGCGGCGTCGAGGCATACCAGCGACTCGGCGAACAGGTTTGCACCCGGGCGTCCGCCGCCGTAGTAATCGCTGCTCGGCGTGGAGGTGGGGAGGTAGATGAGCCCTCGCGCCTCATCCAACGCCATCGGCGCCCAGACGTTGCCGTGCCCGCTGGTCTTCCATGACTCGTTTTCCCAAGTCTCGGCGCCGGGGTCCTTGGGCGATTGCGGAATCACGGAGAAGCTCCACACGCGCTTGCCGGTGTGCGCATCGAACGCCTGCACATAGCCGGCCGGATCGGGAAGCTGGACGCGGTCGGGGACCTGACTACCCATAATGACCAGGTTCTTAAACACAACCGGGGGCGAACTCTGGGTAACGTGCTTGATGTCGGAGATGCGCGGCAGCCCGTCGGAAAGAGAAACCACGCCCTCATTCCCGAAGGAGGGAACCGGCTTCCCCGTCTGGGAATCCAGAGAGAAGAGCCGATTCCGGCTGTTCAGGAAGAGCCGGACCTTCGAGCCATCGCGCCAGAACGCGGTTCCGCGCAGCTTCCATCCGCTGCCCGAGAGGATCTGACCAAGTTTGTAGGCTTCGCCGTCGAAGCGCCACAGTTCCTTGCCGGTCTCGGCGTCGAGCGCCGCGATGTTATTGTACGGCGTGGTTACATACAACACGCCGTCGATCATGAGGGGCGTGCCTTCGAAAAAGCCCGGTGTGGTCCCGTACTGCGCGAGTGGCGCGTCCCAATGCTTCCATTGCCATGCGACTTGGAGCCGCTGCACGTTTTGGGCGTTGATGTCGGCGAGCGGTGAGTACCTGCTGCCTCCCGGATCGCCGCCATG
>JBGPHB010000337.1:0-5779 GCA_041484155.1 Bryobacteraceae bacterium | reverse complement strand
GGATGACTTCGCTGGCGGTCTGGTACATACCGGTCTTGACCTTGCTGTTGACAAGCGACTCGAGTTGACGAGTCAAAGAGACGGGCCTCTGTCACTTGTCCGGCAGCAGCTTTTCGTAACGCTGGTCGCCGGTGGCGATGTCGTCGCCGAAAAGCTCTATGTAGTTGGGCACCTGAATCCCTAAGGATTTATGGGTGCTGACGAAGACCTTGTGGAGATAGGCGCGGTAGCCCGCAATTTTCATTTCGGCGCGCACGGCGTCGTGTTCTCGATAGACGTGAATCTCCCTCTTCTTCTCGGCGGCCAACACGATCCGATAGGACTCCGCGGCGGAGCGTTCGGGCTGGGCGGTAAAGCCGTATGCCCTCAGCTTTTCCAGCAGGGTGAGCTCCTGGCGGCGGCCGTCTTCGGCGGCCATGATCCAATAGGCGACTAGCGGCTGGTGCGGATCGAGTCTGCCGTCCGGCGCGAGCCTCGCGTCGTAGTGAACTACGTTGGCATTCAGACTGCGCTCTATCACAAATAGGGGGAGGGATTGTGCGTGACACACTTCCGTCGCGATGAAGAGTAACAAGATCCGCGTGGTCATTTTCTCGCCATCAGGCTGCGCGTCGGCATGCACCACAGGAACGCCATCGGAGACAGGGCCACGTCTTTCGCCCCGGCCTCGCGCAATACCTGCGCGTAGGCGCCGGTGTGCAGGATGTCGAAGATCAGGAGCCGCCCGCCGGGCTTCAGAACCCGCCACATCTCGCGCACTGCCTGCTCGCGGCCCTCGCGGCCGGGGATGTTGTGAATGGCCAGGCTCGACACGGCCACGTCGTAGTGATTCTCGGGATACGGCAGCTTGCGCGCATCGCAATTTTCGATGCGCACGCGATCCACTACGCCTTCGAGCTTGACGTTCTGTTTCGCGGCATCGGGAGAATTGCCCGAAAGATCCTCGGTGCTCCAGACATCGATGCCGGTTGCCTTTCCCGACTTCAGCCGCTTGGCCGCGCCGATCAACATCAACCCGCGGCCGCAACCCACGTCCAGCACCTTGTCGTCGCCCCCAATCGCCAGCGAATCGAGCAGCCGGTCCCGCACCTGAAGCTTGGCCACGCGGCTGGACCACACCATGATGCCGCCGACGGCAAGGAAGATCGCGCCGATGCCTCCCAACACGCCCAAGAGCCGGGCGGCCGGACCGGGATATATGTTGTGGTTGATGTAGTACAGCGCCAGGGCCACGGCCAGCGTCCAGGCGCCACGGCTGAACATTCGCTTAACGACGATGGGAGCGTCCAAGCCGTAGTCGGGCTTGCCGGCAGGTTCGGCCATTAGACCGTGGCCTCAACTGGAGTCGCAAGAGGTTTCTTGAACTTGCACTCATTGTTGGGGCACTGGGCCACCGGACCCGCTTTCAGATACTTCTCGATGAGATAACCGCCGCCGCAATCCGGGCATTTCTCCGGAATCGGCTTGCCCCATGCGACGAAATCGCACTCGGGATAGCGGTTGCAGCCATAGAAGGTTTTGCCTCGCTTGGAGCGCCGCTCGACGACCTCGCCTTCCGGGCAGTTCGGGCACTTCACGCCGATGGTCTTCTGCTTCACAAACTTGCACTTGGGATAATTGCTGCACGCCACGAACTCGCCGTAGCGTCCGTACTTGCGCACCAACTGGCTTTCGCACTGAGGGCACTTTTCCTCGAGCGGAACGTCCTTCGGCTTCTGCTCTCCCCCAAGCTGCCTGGTGGTCTTGCAGTCGGGATAGCCGGTGCAAGCCAGGAACTGCCCGAAGCGGCCCTTCTTCAGCACCATGGGCCGCCCGCAGTTCTCGCAGTACTCGGTCGCATCCTGTTCGGAGACGTCGCCGTTTTCGGTTTCCGCGGGAAGCTCGCGCGTGTTGGTGCACTCGGGATATCCGCTGCAGGCGATGAATTTGCCATGGCGGCCCCACTTGATCACCATGGGCTTGCCGCATTTGTCGCACACCAGGTCCGTCGGGACCTCCATGCGCTTGATGTCGGTCATGTTGCGCGCGGCGTGCTCCAGGTCCTTCTGGAAGCGCTCGTAGAAGTCGCTCATGGCCATGCGCCAATCCAGCTTGCCTTCTTCAATCTCGTCGAGTTCGGCCTCCATGCGCGCCGTGTAGGTCACATCGAATAGATCGCTAAAGCTCTCCAGCAGAAGATCGGTCACCACCATGCCCAACTCGGTGGGGATGAACTTGCCGGTCTCCTTGCGCACGTATTCGCGCTCCTGGATGGTGGAGAGAATCGAAGCGTAGGTGGAAGGGCGGCCGATGCCGTCCGATTCGAGCTCTTTCACCAGCGTCGCCTCGGTGAAGCGCGGCGGCGGTTCGGTGAAGTGCTGCTCCGGCTCGATGGACTTGAAGCGCAGCGTCTCGCCCTGCGTCACCGCCGGCAGCTTGTGCTTCAACTCCTCGTCCTCGTCATCCTTTTGGTCCTTGCCTTCTTCGTATACCCGCAAGAATCCGTCGAACTTGGGCACGCTGCCCGTGGCGCGAAAAGTGTAGGCCGCGCCATCCCGGCCCTTGGCCTGGACGTCGATGCTGGTCTGATCGAACACGGCGGGCGTCATCTGGGAAGCGACGAATCGCATCCAGATCAGCCGGTACAGCTTCAACTCGTCTTCCGGCAAGAACTTCTCGACGCTCTCCGGCGTGCGCAACGCTGAAGTCGGCCGGATGGCTTCGTGCGCATCCTGCGCGCCCTTCTTGCTTTTGTAGACGTTGGGAGCGGCGGGGCGGTATTCGACGCCATATCGCTCGGCAATCATGCCCCGCACTTCATCGAGGGCTTCGTTGGATACGCGGGTCGAGTCGGTTCGCATATAGCTGATCAGACCCACTGCGCCTTCGGTTTGGTCCAGCTCGACGCCCTCGTAAAGTTTCTGCGCCAGCATCATGGTGCGCTTCACGCTGAAGCGCAGCTTGCGGGCGGCTTCCTGCTGGATGGTGGCGGTGATGAACGGTGGAACCGGGTTGCGCTTTTTCTCGCGGTTGCTGACCGATCCGACTACGTAAGCCGCGCCATCCAGCGTATCGACGATCGCCTTGGCCGTGGCCTCATCCGGGATCTCGGCGTTTTCATCGTTCTTCTTGGCCAGGTGCGCCGAAAGCTGCGGCGGTTTCTTCCCCAGCAGGTTAACGTCGATGCTCCAGTATTCGCGCTTCTGGAACGCCTTGATCTCGCGCTCCCGGTCGACGATCAATCGCAGCGCCACCGTCTGCACCCGTCCGGCCGACAATCCGCGGCGAACCTTGTCCCACAACAGCGGCGAAATCTTGTAACCCACCAGCCGGTCCAGAATTCGGCGGGCCTGCTGTGCATCCACAAGGTGAAGATTCACCGACAACGGCTTTTCGAACGCTTTCTGGATGGCCGTCTTGGTGATCTCGTTGAACATCACGCGAAAGATCTTGGGGCCCTTCTTGAATTCCAGCTCTTCCTGCAGGTGGAAGCAGATGGCTTCGCCCTCGCGGTCCGGGTCAGCCGCCAGATACACGGCGTCGACTCCCTTGGCCGCCTGCTTCAGCTCCTGGATCAGCTTCCGTTTTCCTTCGATGACCTCATAGACCGGCTTGAAGTCGTGTTCGACGTCGACCGCCAAGTCCTTTTTCGGCAAATCCTTGACGTGGCCCAGGGAGGCCTTAACCACGTACTCCTTGCCGAGGTATTTGCCGATGGATTTCACCTTTCCCGCCGATTCGACGATGACGAGATTCTTTGCCATATGAGTGCGCTTAACCTTTACTGGGGTGAGAGACCCGTAAACAACCGAAATCTTACCATGACCCGGCGCGGGCTGTAGTCAGTCCGCCCACACCTTGAGAAAACTCTTGCCTGGAACTTGCCGTATCAGGCCCGCCAGTTCGAGTTCAAAGAGAATGGCGATGACCTCGGAGGAAGACGTGCCTTGCAGGGTGTCCACCAAGTGGTCAAGCGCCACGGGCGTATCCGGCCTCAGGGCCTTCAACACCGCCTGGGCGATGCCGTTCATTGCTCCGAAGTTTAAAGATGATTGGACCGAGCCATTGGTTTCATTTGCCTCGTTCTCATTTAGATGCAAGCGGTTACGGCACTGGGCGACGAGCCGACGACGGTCCTCCGGCTTCAGTTCCACTACCACGTCGTTCCATTCCTGGACCAGTTTTGCACCCTGTTTGATGAGGAGGTTCGGCCCCCAGCTCATCTTCGAGGTCACGTTTCCGGGTACCGCGAACACCTCCCGGTTCTGCTCCGCCGCGAGCTTCGCGGTGATTGCCGAACCCGAGTACTCGCCGCCCTCGACCACCAGCACGCCGGCGCTCATGCCGCTGATGATCCGGTTGCGAACCGGGAAGTTTTGGGGGTAGGCGGGGGTGGCCATCGGGAACTCGGAGATCACCAAGCCCCGTTCCGCGATTTGCTGGGCCAGGTTGCGGTTTTCGGCCGGGTAGACCTCATCGACGCCGCAGCCGAACACCGCGATGGTGTCCGCGCCGGTTTCCAGAACCGCGCGATGAGCGGCGGTATCGATGCCACGCGCCATTCCGCTGACAACGGTCAGGCCGGCCATCGCCAGATCCTTCGCCAGACGTTGCGTGGCCGTGGTTCCGTAGGCTGTCGGCCGGCGGGTGCCGACGATGCCCAGCATGAGCGTGGCAAGAAGCTCCACCCGGCCGCGCGCGAAGAGCACCGGTGGCGGATCGTAGATTTCGTGCAAGCGCGCCGGATAGCGCGCGTCAGTGACCGGCACGAGCATCGCGCCGGCCTGAGCCAGCTTGCGTTGCTGGTCCACGGCGTCCTCGAATGCGCAGCCGCTGGTGATGCTTTGAGAGACGCTTTTGGAGAGTCCCACGGTTTCGAGCTCGGAGCGCGATGCCCGGAAGGCGGCCTGCGGTGTCTTGAAGACATCGATTAACTGTCCAACCTTGCGGGTGCCCAGGCCGGGGACCATCCGCAGGGCAAGCCAGTGTAACTCGTCGTCTGGGGTCAGGGTTGGGTCCGGGCGCACCGCTGCCTGCATCATCCTCTTGTGTATTGAAGGCGGCGGAATTCTCAGGCGGTAGTAGACACCTATGAGGGTTAACATAACGGCCTGCTCGGATTCGAAGCGCGAAGGATTTCGCAACAGCGATCGCATGGGTGGCTTGGCCACGCTTCCCGCGACGCCTAGAAGGTGTGAAACATTCATTCTGGGCCGCTGATAAACGCCGATGAACGCCGATAAGAAGTTCATTTTCAATCGGCGTTTATCCGCGTTGATCTGCGGCTTGAATTTCTTCGCAGCTTCCGATGTCTGGGGTTTGAGCGGGCGAAGCACTTCTACTGCTCGCCGACTTTCTGACCCAGTGGAGGCCCGCCGTGGCTCCAGCCCGAAAAACGTAGCGACAAAACGAACCCAAGAAGTTATTGAAACCAAAGGGGCGCGCATTTTTGAGCGTGTGGATTCTTCCGGAAAACGCCTGGGGCCGCCGCAATTGCAGGACGGTGAGGCCGAGCAGGCTTGCGTTAACGGGACGCTGTTTTTCACCAAAAATCCCATAAGGTCCAAAATTCCTCCTTCCACGTTCAAGTCCCGCGAGGTTTGCCGAGCGGGCTCCAATTCAAGGTTTAGCGTGTGGAGAGGCGGACGCGGGAGGATGAAAGGCGCAATGGGCTGAAAGAAATGGAAGAAGAATTGTCTGGAAGTTGGGATTTGCGGGGAGGGCCGGATCTCCGGGGCTAGATGGGAATCAACGTCAAGCCATCAAGATGCTCAAAATCGCGATAATCGGCAGTCACAAG